>JACPEZ010000027.1 GCA_016183225.1 Candidatus Daviesbacteria bacterium | reverse complement strand
CAAATGGATACAAAAATTACTCTTTCCGCCTGGAATTGGATTGATAAACTTGACCAGTTTGATGAAAAAAGAATAAGTGATTTTATTGATAGCCACCGGGATCAGGGTCCGGAAAAAACAGCTGAATGAATATCCTAGCCTATATTTTACTTTTTACTCTCATAGGTTCTGTGGTTTCTTTAATTGGCGGGGTGTTACTCTTGCTTAAGGAAAAATTTGCTTTGAAGATTTCTCATTACCTGACAGCTTTTGCAGCCGGAGCGCTACTTTCAGCAGCTTTTTTTGATCTGTTGCCGGAGAGTATGGAAATGGGAGAAGAAACAAATATATTTTTATGGACGCTATTGGGGATTTTGGCCTTTTTTCTGCTGGAGCGGTTTATTCATCATCACGGCCACCACGCGGGAGACAATAAACAGGTGGTGCCTTTGATTGTGATCGGTGACAGCATCCATAATTTTATTGACGGAGTGGCTATAGCCGCCACTTTTTTAATCAGTATCCCTTTGGGGATGGTGACTGCTTTGGCTGTGGCCGCCCATGAGATCCCGCAGGAAATCGGCGATTTTGGATTACTTTTATCAAAGGGTTTAACCAGAAAAAAAGTTCTTTGGATAAATTTGTACAGTTCCCTAACTGCTGTGGCAGGAGCAGTGGCGACATTTGCGATGGGAGAGCGAATAGGAAATCTTCTGCCGGTTCTACTGGCAGTCACAGCAGGATTTTTTATTTATATTGCTTTGGCCAATTTAATTCCTGAAATACACAATAAGGAAAATCAAAAAGTAGCTTTTTGGGAGTCGGTTATGCTGTTTATTGGAGTACTGGTAGTATATTTGGCCATTTCAGCTTTGGAAGGCAGTATTTAGATGGGTCAAATAATTCTGGCAGTAGACGACCAGGGAAATTTTTTAGAATATATCCCAAAGGATGAGGGGCATACAGGTAATGGGAAAAGGCATTTGGCCATTACTGTTTTAATCTACAATAATAAAGGTGAAGTTTTGCTTCAAAGAAGAAAGCATAAAGTATTTGATAATATTTGGGATTTTACAGCCTCAACTCACCCTTTACATTTAGAAGATGGAACAGATGAAAGCTTGGAACAAGCAACATTAAGAGCTTTAAAATATGAGTATGATATAGACGTTGACTATTTTCTGACGAAAAGAGATAATATCAGTCTAAAAAACTTAGGCAGTTTTAATTACTTTGCCCAAATAGGAAATCTTTGTGAAAACGAGCATGATCATTTATTAATTGGGGAATATAACGGAGAGATTAAGTTAAATCCTGCTGTTGGTTATGAGTATAAATGGGTTAAAAAAGAAGACTTCTTTGAAGATATTAATAAATCTCCTCAAAAATACACTCCTTGGGCAATTGAAGCAGCAAAGCCTTTAAAAGGCAAACTGCCTTGACGAAAAAGAGTTTTTTCTGTAACATTTATCATCATGCCCTTCAAAGAATCTGAAAACACTCTTATTAAAGAATTTAGCTCGAAAGAGCTTTTGCTAAGCTCTGGCAGGAGAAGCCGGAGAGGTGGCAGAAGATGGAGCAGAAGTTATTCGGGGGGTTTTAGAATAGGTGGTTTTGCGATAAGCGGGCCCCTTCGCCTGGGAAATTAACAATAACATCTTTAACTTCTTCTAACTATTAGATAATTAAAGTAATAACATTCTACCCGGCGGAGAAAGGAAGTATTACTAATGAAGTTTAAATACAGTAAAAAAGATGATGTTTTAATGATAGAATTAAACAGAAAGCCGATTGATTATGCAGAGCAATCAGGTGATTTAATAGTACACTTTTCTCCAAAAAGGGAAGCTGTTTTAATTGAGATTTTAGATGCGTCAGAGTTTCTCAAACAATCTACTCAAGCTTTACCTATAAAGGTGAGAGAAGATATATTCTCTAATTCTTCAGTGGTAGCACACAGAGTGAGATAACTTCTGGTTTTTAGAAGATTTGAAATTTTTACACAGTTAAAGCTTAACTTATAAATTAGGTATGGTTAAATAAAACTGTGACTAGTGCTTTCGACTAGAAAATCTAAATCAGAATCAGGAGTCATTGTTCCTGTTACAGCTGAATCAAAAAGTATAATCTTTTGAGGCTTATATTTTTAACTAACTGATCTTTAATTGAGTCAATTTGATCCTGAATTTGTACTTGTGTCATAAAGGTAGTATACCACCTCGCAGAAAAAAAGTTGCTTTATTGGCATAAATTTACTAAAATTAAACTGATTAATCTGTAAAAATGAAAGAAAGACAGCACAATAATATTTCTATCTTAGTGCCCGTATCTGAAAAAACACAAGTTCCACCTCTAGGGTATGAATCAATAAAAGGCGTCTTGTCGCAAGCTTTCCCTGATATGAATGTCGATCCAGTCTATATAGATAACCCAAGTAGCCTTGAAAGAGCAGATATTCTAATAGCAAATTTTTATAGCACATTGGGCTTTATAGATCTGTTTAGAACTCTTCGTAATTCAGGATATAGCTTAGACAAAAAACAGAATCCTTTCATAACTATAGCTGGTGGTACTGGCGCATATAACCCTCTCCCAGTTAAGGATACAGTTGACTATGTAACATTTACGGAAGGAGATTTAGTAGGACTTCTTTCTCAGAAAACTGGTGTAGAAGCAAGAGCATGGTCACCACCTAATCCTGTCTGGGCAAGAACTGATTACATCACTTCGATCATGCCTACTGAAAGTTGTAAATATAAATGTACTTTCTGTCAACTAAGATTACAAAATGACGGTAGAGTTAAAAATTACGATTTAGAAGAAATCAGAAGAATAATTGCAAGAGAAGAACCAAGAAGAATTCTAGTACACTCGGCAAGTATTTTACAGTATGAATATCTGGATGAACTAGTAGATGTTTTAGATAAATCAGAGGCAGAAATATACCTAGGATCGATGAATTTGATTGATATAGACCAAAAGAGATCTGATGACTTATTTAAGCTTAAACCCAGACATACTATTGGTGCCGAAAAAGATACTGATGTTCAGTTATACTTTGGACTTGAAACAGGAAGCGCCAGAGTTCTTTCGGAAATGAGAAAACCTTTAACTAGAAAAGCTGCAGTAGAGAAGGTAGATATTCTCAAAGCATCTGGTTTTAGAAATTTAGGTTTTTATTTAATTTTAGGTTATCCAAACACTGCCACGGAAGACAGTGTTGAAACGATAGATCTAGTGAATTCTATAGCTGATACTGTAGGAGATGATGGAAAGATTAGTATTAAATGTACCCCTTTTATACCGCATCTAGGTACTGGGGTAAGTCATGAACCTGCCCGATACTGGGCTGATTGCGTACAAGAGTTAAATCTTCTAAGAAGATCTGTTAGACCTAATATAGGTTTTGATATTTCAGATCCACTTTATTATTTAACAAGTATAGTCTTGATTAGGGGTAATAGGGAACATGCGAGTTTATTACAACATATCGTAAGACAACGTGATTTCGATATTAAAGATGATAATACTATGGATTCACTCTTGGCTAAGCTAGAACTTCCTTCATTGGAGGCACACCTAAAAGGCAAAGCACCATTAGATTTAAGCAGATCAAGAAGAAAAGTTTTTGATACCAACGAGATATAAATTTATGCGTATTAGTTGCGAAACACAAGATGGTAAAAATGTCGTAGTTGATGTTAAAAAAATAATACTTAGGGTTAGCGTTTATGGGGTTCTAAAAGAAAATGATTCTGTTTTATTGGTTAAGACATATCTGCCATTATGGGAATTTCCAGGAGGTTCTGTTGACGTGGGAGAAACATTATATGAAGGACTCAAGCGAGAGTTTAAAGAAGAAGCAGGACTAGAGATTGAACCCCAAAGATTTCTCCTAGAACGGGAGTCATTTTATCTTTCTCCAACTGGTAAAGTTTTCCATTCTTTTCAAAATTTCTTCGAAGTGATAAAAGTCAAGAAAAGTTCTAATAAAGTTAAAAAAGGAGCTCGTTGGGTCTCTTTGCAATCCTTAACTTCTAAAAATATGAAGAAATCAGCCTTTGATGTTATTCAGGTCTTAACACAGCCAAATCAAAAATATTTTTTAGTTGCTCAGAATAAGTGAAAAGTTATCTCAAGATAGAGACTGCAGGCTTAGATTTTCTAAGGCACTCTTCTGCAAGGCATATTAAAACCAGTTAATCTGACTGTTGAAGACCTGAAAAAACTGCTAAAATGAATATATTGATGGAAAACCTCCTGAGTTTCTCAAACTACCCATTGAATAGATGATTTTTTAAAAGCCTCGTTCCTTCTCCTGGGAAATTAACAATAATATCTTTAACTTCTTCTAATTCTTTTAATTTCCCCTTTACTTTATCTATATTTTCAGCCTCACAAATTAAATGAATATCTTGGCCGGTATTGATGGTGAAGTAAACCTCTAACCCCTCTGCTCTCCAGCGACCACATAATTTCATAATAGTTAAAGTTCCGGGCGTCCAATAAATTAAAGCAGGTCTTTGGGTCAGCATGATGCTATGTAGCTCTAATGCTTCTGCTTCTACTAGCTCTCCAAATTCTTCAAAGTTTTTATCTGCAATTAATTTTTTAATTCTCTCATTTTTTTCTCTCATATTAGATAATCTAACTTCCATAAAAGGGGAAGATTGGGCCGATTGTTGACCAACAGAAGTTGAAACTTCCTTTTTATCTGTACTTACAACTGCCACCACATCGGCAATTTTCCAATAATTTGGTGGAAAAATTTGCACGGAATATGATGTTTCCGAGCTGTCACCATCCAGCCATTCCACAAAACCTGAAGGGATTGATCTGCAAGCAGAACCGGATCCTTGTCTGGCAAGAATAGAGAGTTCTTTTTCTGATAGATCTAGACCTGCAGCTTTTGAAGCTGCGAAAGTTAAAGCTGCAAAACCTGAAGCAGAGGAGGAGAGCCCGGTGCCTGAAGGGAAATTATTTTCTGATACCACCTTAGCCCTAGTATCAATTCCTGCTAAACTCCTGACCCTATCCAGATGTTTGATAACTCTTTGGGCTTCATCTTCTTCCAGCCCCCCACCATTGATAGTTACCTCATCCTGTTTATAATCTGGAGAAAATTCCACAGTGGTGGTGGTTAGTAGGTCTGAAAGACACATGGAAATGCTTCCATTGGCAGGTAGCCTTAAAATTTCATCTTTGCGGCCCCAGTATTTGGTAAAAGCTATATTTGATGGCGCAATGGCTGTTGCTTTCATAAATAGTGACTAGTCGCAAGAGTCTAGAGTCAAGTTGATTTCAACAAGCCACTTAAGACTCGAGCTGCCTCCATATGTATTTCTAATATTTTCGCATAGTCATCTTTACTAATAAATTTTCTCTCATAAGCAAAGTCAATAAAAAACTCTAATTCTGTTAAAGATCCCATTGCCATTTGGTAGAAATGCTTTCTATCCTTTAAGCCTCTTCTGCTATATCCTTCTGCAATATTAGCACAAACCGATAAAGCAGCCCGGCGCATTTGTGAAATCATCCCAAAAAGTTCATCCTTTGGGAATTTTGCTGTTATATCATAAATTTTCTGTAGCCGCTATTGTTTCTCATACTTGATTCTAGTCTCTAGTCACTTGACTCTACTTTGGCTCCTTCCACATTGGCTTTAACATCAATAACTTGCCCGCCGGCTTTTTCTATAGCCTGTTCCACAGCTTTTTTGGCTTTGGCCGGAGTCAAGGTAAGCATGCAATCTCCAATGCCTGCTCCGGAAAGTTTGGCCCCGTATGCTCCGGCCTCTCTGGCGCCGTAGATCATGCCAGCTAATTTTGGCCCTTCTACTCCCAAAGAGGCCAAGTATCCTTCATTAAAATTCATCAGTTCGCCTAAAGTTGCCCAATCTGATTGCAAAATGGCTTTTTTGGCCAGTTCTACCAATCTGCCAATAGCATCATAAATATGTTCTATGACAGCAGGATATTTTTTGGCTTTTTCCAGAACCTCATTGACTAAGGTGACTGTATCGACCTTGATGCCGGAATAGCCCACAATCAGGGGAAGTGATTTAATATTTAATGGTTTGATGACTTTGCCACCAGTGACAAAATATAAAGTGCCTCCGAAAGTAGCTGCAGCTACATCAAAGCCTGATCCTTTTCCCTGAATATCCAAAACTGTTTTGTAAGATAAATCAAAAATTTGTTTGTCTGATAATTTTTTATTAGTCAGTTCTGAAAGAGCTTTAATCACGCAAACAGTGGAAGCAGAAGAGGATCCAAAGCCAAATTGGGAGGAAAATTCGGAAGCAGTGGTGACTTTGACCCCACGGCGAACCCCGAAGTTTTTGATCGCTACCTCCATAAACTTAGCCCCTTTAGGAAGATCACCTTTACCAAGTTCACTCATTGGTTTTTGGTAGTGTACAACCGCTACATCAGGGGCATTAAGCTCAAAAACCGGTTGATCAGTTAGTTCAACCATAGCCCTTATCCTTTGCCCTACAGCCGTGACAATGCAAGGCCTGCCATAAACCACCGCATGTTCCCCCAAAAGCATTAATTTCCCGGGAGCAGAAACTGTAACTTTTTTCATGATATCTTTTAGCATTGATTTATTCAAAAATTACCTGGAATTTTTCAAATATAACTTTGAATGTCTCTAAAAATTCTTGTCTTCCAAGAAGTGGCGGAATGTGATTATTACCCAAAAACCCTACAGGTATGGCGCGCTCATATTCTCCCAACCTAACTCTAATCTTCCTTTTTAGCAGATAAACAGTACTTTCTCCTCCGACTCCACGGGTTTCAATTAATCGACAATCTTTGGAGAGTGAAATTCCAAGTGATAGTGCTAAAAACTTAGGTAACAGAGTATAGTCAGCTCCGCTGTCTACTACCATGGTTATCGGTAACCAGCGTATATTATTTTTATGCTGAAAATATACTTCAGCTACAGGTCTTCTGGTTATACCAAATATATTTGACGGGTATTCTTTGAACTTAAAAGTAATAGACATTAAATTAGAGAATTAAAGTATCGTCTTTTGGCACAACTGTTATCAAAGGTGTTTTATGATGTTTTTTTTCAATATCCTGAATCATCTGAAGAACTTTTTTAGGCTGTTTAGTTGCATAAATCTGATCACCTACAGTTAGTAAGATGCTGCCTTTATATTTATTCCAGTCTAAAGTTGATTGAACTTGAGCTTTTTTCATAACAATTTAATTTTACCAGTTTCTGGCTGTTTAGTCCAGGGTTAATTTTTTTCATTCTTGTTTTACTCCTTCAACCCCAAGTTTAGCAGAAAAGTAATTTAATTTATTTTCAGAGGCTATTTTTTCTATAACTCTTCTATCTTGGTGGTAACAAAGAAGAACTCCTGTTGGCCCATCTGTGGCTCCGGCGCCGCAGATTTTGGCAGCTCCTCCTGCAGCCTCAATTTTTCTGATAATTTTGGCCACAGCTAACGAACAAACGCCAATACTTTCCAGATTTCTCTCTCCCGCCCTAATAATCCTGATTAATTCTTTTTCATTCCCGTCTTTGATGGCTGTTAGCAATTCTTTAACCAGTTGTTCCTGATGATCGAATAGTTTTTTATACTTTATACTTAATACTTTATACTTAATACTTACTCTTTCTATCATTTGTTTGGTTGTTTTTTTGGGAGTGCCTGTGTTAATTAGAATAAAGTTTTTTGAGAGTTTATATGGAACAGAGAAGGGGAGTTTTTGGATGATTTTTAGATCCCCGGTTTCTTTTCTGTACCACATCAGCCCCCCATAAACAATTGTGGAATTATCAGCTCCGGATGGATTGCCATGAAAGACTTTTTCCGCCTCATAGGCTAATCTGTTAATTAAATCAAGATCCCACTTAATTTTTAGAAAAGAAAGCAAAGCTGCCACAGAGGCAACCGAAACGGCTGCAGACGAACCCAGATGAGCCCCTGTGGGAATATCTGATTCAATTTTTAATGAATATGGAGGAATTTTTTTAATTTTAAGCTCTTTTTTAATAATAGGCTCAATGATTTTTCTTAAATCATGAGATTGCTTCGCTCTGCTCGCAATGACGGTTACTGAAATGCGCAGATCAACAGTAGTTAAAAGGGCCGGTTTGCCCCAAACCACAGACCATTCTCCCAAAAGATGCACTTTAGCCGGAGCTGAAACTTTGATCATAGGGGTTTGACTTTCAGGCCGTATTCGATTACCTCATCAGGTTTAACTTTGCCGATTTTGCGGATCACCATCACAACTTTTTGATTTATTTTTAAGCCTTTTTCTTCACAATCCACAATTTGCAAAGGTAATCTTTCAGTCCCGAAATCAACAATCCCCACCAGATAAGGGACTTGATGTTCAAAACCTGCAGGAGCCACTAAAATTTTGGTCCACACCACTAACCGGCCTACCTTATTTAAATAGGTATGCAGCTTTTTATGTGACCGCCAAACTGTAACTGGACTATTATTCATAGTGACTAGTCGCTAGATTCTAGAGTCAAGTGATTTTTATTCCTAGACTCTAGTTACTAGACTCTTGACTCTAATTCTGTAACACATGCACCACTACTGTGGCGCCTGTTCCCCCCACATTTTGCGTTAAGCCTACTTTGGCATTTTTAACCTGTCTTTGACCTGTCTGACCTCGGAGCTGCTGGGTAATTTCCACAATCTGCTTAACCCCCGTGGCCCCGACCGGATGACCGCAAGCTTTTAAGCCACCGGATGTATTAACCGGCATTTTGCCTCCCAGTCTGGTATGGCCTGTGCTTACAAATGTTCCGCCTTCGCCTTTTGCGCAAAATCCCAGATCTTCCATGGCCAGAATTTCCGCTATGGTAAAGCAGTCATGAACTTCTGCCACGTTAATGTCTTTTATTTCTGCTCCTGCCTGTTTTAAAGCGGCGGTAGCCGCTTCTTTAGTGGCTGTAATTTCTGTTAAAGATTTTCTGGATGATAAGTCAACCGTATCTGTGGCCACTGCCGAACCGGTAATATACACATTATTTATGGATCCCGCCCTTCGGCGGGATGACAAATCAGCTGATAACACTGCTGCGGCGGCCCCGTCTGTAATAGGGGAGGCATCAAATAAGGTGAACGGGTCGCAAATGCAAGGGCTGTTTAGGGCTTTTTCCAGACTGACCTCAAACTGAAACTGCGCTTTGGGATTTAAGGAGGCATGAAAATGGTTTTTGACAGAAACCTCTGCCAAATGTTGCTTTTTAGTGCCGTATTTTTGCATATGGGCTTTGGCCATCAGGGCATAGAGCCCGGGAAAAGTTAGGCCGGCTTTTCGCTCGTCCTCCGATCCCGCACCCATTAAAGCAGAAGTGATTTCGGAAATAGACACATCAGTCATTTTTTCCGCTCCTACCACCAAAATATTTTTGTACGTTCCAGCCAAAAGCGACTGGATGGCCAGATGTATAGCCAAACCGCCGGAAGCGCAAGCACCCTCCACTCTGAAGCCGGGTTTTTTAATGCCCAGATTAGATGCAACAAGGGTTCCCAGATGATCCTGATTAGCCAGCTTGCCATAAATCATATTGGCCACAAATACTGCGTGTATATCGTTTATCGTGTATTGTGAATTGTTTATTGCTTCTAACGAGGCATCAAGAGCTAAATCCAATAAAGATTTATCCCACAGCTCTCCAAATTTTGTTAAACCAGTACCAAGCACTTTAATCTTCATAATAGTGACTAGTCGCTAGATTCTAGAGTCAAGTATTTTTATTCCTAGACTCTAGTCACTAGACTCTTGACTCTATTTAAATCCTGTATTTTGTCAAAATATTTTTGGCAATTAATGAGTAATCTATGTACTCTTTAGTTTTAATTTGTCTTGCTACAGTATCCTGATTATTTCTTTGAAATTGACTGATATTTTTGGTTATTTCAAAGATAAACCCGTCAGATCCGGCACCTGAACCATAAGAACACATAAAAATTTTATCTTTTGGTTTGGCTATGTCCAAGATTGCTGCCAGACCTACCATGGATGAGGCAGAGTAGGGGTTGCCAATATGTTCCACCACAAATCCGGCCTCAAGTTGCTTTGGGCTAAATCCCAGTTTTTTGGCTGCCTCCCGGGGAAACTTGGCATTGGGCATATGAAAAACAATATGGTCAAAATCCGTTGGTTTCATTTTGGCTTGCTTAAACAGTCTTTGGGATGCTCCCAAAATATGGGCAAAATATGACGGCTCACCGGTAAATCTGCCGCTGTGCGAGGGGAATTTTTCCGTATCTTTTCTCCAAAAATCAGGAGTATCGGAAGAAAAAGAGGTAAAATCCAGCAGGTTAGCAATGACATCTGTTTTACCAAGGACAAAAGCAGCTGCGGCTGATGAGGCAGTATATTCCAGGACATCGCTGGGTTTGGATTGGGCCACGTCGGAACCAATAGCCAGACAGTATTGGGATTTGCCCTGGGCTACGAGCCCTGATAAAAGCTGAACTCCGGCTGTGCCTGCTTTGCAGGCAAATTCCAAATCCGCAGCCAGATAATCCGTGCTTAACCCCAAAACTTCTGCCACAGTTGTTGAGGAAGGTTTGACAGCATAAGGGTGAGATTCGGAGCCAATGGTAATGCCCCCGATGTATCTTGGATCAATCCGGCCGGCCATCAAAGCGCGACTTCCGGCCTCAATAGCCAGAGTAATGGCATCCTCATCATAAGAGGCTACGGCTTTTTCCATGATGCCTAAAGATTTTTCAATTTCGAAAACATCCCTGCCCCAAGCTAAAGCTATTTGAGACGGTTTAATTCTAAATTTTGGAATATAGGTTCCGTATGAAACAATGCCGATCATTTGTTTTTTCTTCCTAGTTTCTGGTGGGCTTTGGCTAAAGAGCCTTCTGCCAAAGAGGCTATTAATGATAACTCACCAGCCAAGATAGCTGCACCAACAGCCCGACAATATTCTAACACATTTCTTACGTTCATAATTTTTAACGCCTCCTGTTGAGCAGGCAGGTGGGTGCCGCCGCCCACAGTCCCGCACATCAGATCAGGCAGATAAATGGTGAAATAAAGATCGCCGTTTTTTAAGATTTCGGCTGTGGTTATTCCTAAACTGCCTTCTGCCGCATGAGCCAGATCCTGGCCGGTGGCGGCAAAAATGGCCGCTATGATATTGGCAAAATGAGAGTTAAATCCCATTGATCCGCTCATCATAGAACCAAGATGACATTTTTTTTCCACAACTTCAGCAATTTTTTCCGGCGTAGTTTTTAAAACCTCCCTGACTATTTTTTTTGGCAAAACTGCTTCAGCCCAAACTTTTTTGCCACGGCCCAGAATAAAATTTAAGTAAGCAGGTTTTTTGTCAATGTCAAAATTGCCGGCTAAAGCTATGCATCTGGCTTTGGTTTTTTGTTCAATCAGTTTGACTGCCATATCTGTAGCAATAGTTACCATATTCATGCCCATGGCATCACCCGTATCATAATAAAACCGCAGATATAGATTTTTGCTCAAGATCTGGCTGTCTATTTTCAGGAGTTTGAGATGGGAAGAAGTTTTTTGGGTGGTTTGGGCAATCAAAGAAAAGTTTTTTTCTATCCAGTTTTTTGTTTTAAAGCCATGTTCAATCCCTTGGGTTTTAAAAACCGGGCCGCGGGTGGTGCCAACCAGTTCTACTTCCACGCATGCTCCGCCTGATTCCATAATAGCCTTGCAGCCTCTTGAAACAGATGCCACCAGCGCTCCTTCGGTAGTAGCCAACGGGATCAAATGATTCATGATTGGGCCAGCCACCCCTAATGGTATTTGGGTGGCGCCGATCAGATTTTCTATGTTTCTGCCGGCCACAGATTCCTCCGCAAAAGTAAAATGACCAATATTATGAAGATTAATATTTAGTTCTTTTTCTAAAAATTCGCGCCTAGCTTGGGCAGATGGAAATTCGCGCAAAGAAACCTTGCTTTTCATGAAAGCCCATTCTACCAAATTTTCCATTAGCCTGCTAATATGTATAATAATTGTATAATCTGAAATGTTTAATCTTGTTATTTTTGACTGGAAAAGGACATTGTATGATCCGGATTCTAAAGATTTAATTGACGGGGCAAAAGCCCTGCTTGCTTTTTGCCAGAGCAAAAATATTCCCATGATTTTGATTGGCAAGGGACAAGAGAGCATGTATGAAGAGGTTAAAAAGCTGGGAGTGAAAAAATACTTTAAAGAAATTATCTTTGCAGAGGGGGCAAAAGATCCTAAACTGTTTGCCAAATATGTCTCAAGCAATCCTAAAGAAACTGTTTTTGTGGGGGATAGAGTGCGTTCCGAACTGGAGATTGGTAATAAACTTGGCGCTGTCACCATCTGGGTTAAACAAGGCAAATTTGCAACTGAAGAACCGGAGAATGAGGATCAAAAACCTGATTACACAGTTTTTTCCCTGCATGAATGCAAAAGACAGCTTAAAACAGGTCTTGACAAAGCGTACGGAAAAGCGTACGATTGATTTATGATAACCATTTCCGCAACTCAAGCCAGAGCCAATCTGTATGATTTAATTGATGAGGTAGCCTTATCAGGTAAGCGCGTGGGCATTACCAAAAGAGGGGAAACTAAAGTCATGCTTATCGGCGCGGAGGATTATGAATCATGGCAGGAAACAAATGAAATACTATCTGACAGGAAATTAATGAGAGACATTAAAGAGGCGGAAGAAGATATTAAAAAGGGTCGCTTTGTTACTTTTGAACAGCTAAAAAAAGAGCTTAAATTAAATGTTTGAACTCCGTATTTCCAAAAGAGCAGAAAAACAGATTAAAAAGCTGAAAAAAGAATATCAGGCCGAGGTTATCGAAATGTTGGCTGATATTAAAGAAAATCCGCTGTTGGGTAAATCCCTAGCAAGGGATTTAAATGACAGATTCTCTTATAGAATAAGAGTTTATAGAATTATCTACAAGATTAATCAGGCAGATAAAGTTATTGATGTATTATCTGCAGGTCATCGCTCAAGGGCATATAACTAGAGCATTGAGTTTGTGTTAGGTAAAATTTTATCCAGATCAAATGTATGCAGGGAGATATGTTCTATGTCATCAACTAAAGGCTTGCCATGTTCAAGCAAATGCAGGATGCGGATGATTCCTCCGTGTGTGATAATCAGGGTTTCATAATCATTGTGTTTTTTGTTAATTCTTTTAAGAAATGCAACCAGTCTTTTTCTGACATCTTTTGCTGATTCGCCTCCGTGCGATCTGTAATCAAATTGGACTGTTCTGTGCTTGCGCTTTAAATCCGTTCCTTCTTTCATTTCTGTCCAGGCTTTGCCGGCCAGTGTTCCCATGCGGATTTCCGTTAGTTCATCAACTGAAGAAATGGAGCATTTTAGTTTGGAGTTGAGAATTTCTGCTGTTTCCCTGGCTCTTTGCATGGGCGAGGTATAAATATGCTTAATGCCGGCGGGCATGCCGGAAAGAGCAGTCTTAACTTGCTTAATTCCTTCGGGAGCAAGCGGTTCATCCACTTCGCCATTGACCTTTTTTTGCTTATTTAGTTCTGTCAGACCATGCCGTACACAATAAATTTTCATTTAAAGAAGTATATCATCAAAGCCCAAAATGTGGTAAATTTAGGCGGTGGAGAAAGAAATTGACAGGTTGTTGAAAAAATTAAGGGGTGAAGCCGCTGAAATAAGCCCAACTCTTTTGCCTTTAATTGATAAATTTATAGAAAGCTGCAAAGGAGGGAAAAGAGTAAGGGGTAAGCTGGTGGTTTTGGGATATGAGATAGGAAAATCGACTACCGACTACCGACTACCGACTACCGACTACAGCGGAAGACGGAAGACGGAAGACATTCTCAAAGTTGCTGCGTCTTATGAAATAATGCACGCAGCTATTTTGGCCCATGATGACATTATTGACCAAAGTCCCGAACGGCGGGGTAAACCATCATTGTATAAAAGCGTGGGAGTGGAACAGGCCATTACTCTGGCAGATCTGGGTTTTTTCCTGGCCATCAAGATTATTTCGGAGAGCAAATTTGCAGACAAATTAAAAATTAAGGCTTTGCAAATGTTTTCCCAAACCATGGTGGAAACGGCCATTGGCCAAATGCTGGATATTGCTCATGCCAACCCCGAACTGGTGGCTAAACTTAAGACTGCCAAATATACGGTATCAGGCCCGCTGCAGCTGGGAGCTATCTTGGGCGGGGCCGAATTAGACCTATTAGACCAATTAGACCAATTTGGAACTAATTTAGGCATAGCTTTTCAGATTAGAGACGATGTGTTAGATGGGGAAGCCAAATCAGCGGACAAAGCTCTAAAATATACTGCCGTAGCCAAAAAAATCATACCTAAAATCAGCAATGATCCAAAAATGATAAAATTACTTGAAAGATTAGTAGATTATATGGTGGAAAGGAGTAAATAAATTAACCTAATTGACCTAATGTCTAATTAACCTAAATAATTAAAAATTGGGATTTGTTTAGAAATTAGTCATTAGAAATTAGAAATTTATGAGTAAATTAAATACCAGCAGTATTCCCCAACATATAGCCATTATCATGGATGGCAATAGAAGATGGGCCAGAGCCCGTAATTTGCCGGAAATTAAGGGGCACGAGGCCGGGGCAGATGCTTTGGAAAAAATAGTGGAAGCGGCGGAAAAACTGGGTATCAAAACAATTACTGTTTATGCTCTCTCCACAGAAAACATTAAAGAGCGGGCCAAACGGGAAGTGTGGGGACTTTTTAATTTAATGCGCACTGGTTATCATCAAAGAATAAAAAAAATGATGCAAAATGGAGTGAAAGTGACTGTTTTGGGTGAGGTGAGGGGATTGCCCGGCACCATCAAAAATATCATTAACCGGATCAAAAATACCTACATAAAAAATGAGGCCATTAAGTTAAATATTGCCTTAAATTATGGAGGTAAAAAAGAGTTGCTTCAGGCAATTAAAGATATTGTGAAAAAGGGAATTGACGTTAAAAAGATCAATGAACAAATTGTGGAAAAGCATTTATACACCAATGGTCAGCCTGATCCAGATTTAGTGATTAGAACAGGAGGGGTAATTAGACTCTCTAATTTTCTGCTTTGGCAGACAGCCTATTCCGAACTTTATTTTACCAAGACCCTCTGGCCGGATTTTGATGGCAGGGAACTTAAAAAAGCTATTTCTTGGTATCAGGAGCAGAAACGTAACTTTGGTAAGTAGCTTTCCGTCTTCCGACTACCGACTTCCGCTAAGACAATCTTTTAATTAATGCATTTAGTTTAGCTACAATCATATGAGCCTCAGCGTATAACGGATCAAATTCAGTTTGTTTTATGTATTTATCTTCTAAATTCAATATCTGATTTTCTATCAGAACCCTCGGCAATATTAAGTGCAATTGATACAGCAGCTCTGCGTAGTTGATCAATTAGACCAAATCTTTCATCTACGGGAAACTTCTTTGTTATGAAATAGATATGGTTTACAAAACTTCTAGCATCCTGCCATACTTGTAAATTTTCAAATCTGAATTTCATAAAGCGGTAGACCGTAGACGGTAGTCGGTTAGCATTCTATTGTATCTCCGACCACTTTTGATATGTATCCGAGAAGAGATTTCTTAAAATGACCAGATATTTGGGCTGGTAAACAATTTCTTCCGCAGGCTCGTTATTATTGGATAACGTGCGTCGGAATTTAATTGGATTGCCGGCATTAAGATTGATCAGACTGCCGTTGATTAAAAGTCTGGGGGCAGTGACATTAGTGTCGGGACAAGTGCCGGCCTGGAAAGCCGTACAGATGGTGCCTTGGGCAATCAAAACAGCATCTATGCGGTTGACTCTGGTGGCATCGATGTTATTGATGTTGATATTTCCCCGAACCACAAAAACCGTTCCCGCATTGGGGCTGCCATTGGTATAATTTGCAGTGAAGTTTAAGTTGCCGCTGACAAAAAAGATGGCATTGCCGCCTCCTCCCGGGTTGGCATCCGCAGTTAAATCACCATTAACCAGATAAAGAGTTTCTCCTGTCAAACTGGTTGGCAGGCTGGTAATAACTTGTTTATTAGCAGTTTTTGATTGGTCATAATAAATGGATTTTAGGTCATCATAAGTGGGGACTTTGAAGGGGGCAAAGCGGATTTTGCCTGGATCAACCGCGCAGTTTCCTGTGGTACTGCCGAATTTACCGCCTGATCCGGAAATATCAGAGGTGGAGATTAAGCCATTTTGAACCTTGGGGTCGCTTGCTTGAATTGGACAGGCCGGAGTTTGGGCCAGGACGGGAGTAAAAATGATAAGAATTAAAAATAAAATTGGGGCAATGATTAAATATTTCATCTATATTATTGTATCATGTATTGTATCATGGTCCTCCCGGTAAACTAATAGCTTCATCGGAATGAACATCTCCTGTCACCCTGATCCAGGGTCTAAGACAGGCATTGACTGTCCAGCCCCCTCCGTAGACATGAGTTACTCCATTCCACATCCTCCAGAAGTAGTAGGTACCGGGCTGAAACCCGGGCATGGGGGTGGTTAAGACACCGGCCGGAGTACGGAAACGGAAACCGTCAGGGGCCTGGGTGGAATATTGAAAGCCGGTGGTTAAAGTCTTGTTGTAGTAACCATTATCCCAGTTACCGTCATCATCAATGTCCACAGCCAAAGCATTGGCAGAGGCAGTATTCTGCCAGTTTAGGGTAACAGAGTAGGGAGTTTCCGAACAGGCAGGTCAGGCAGGTTTATCTACTGTCAAGTTTGCCGGAGGAGGATTTAAGCCCCACCACAGCTGTTTTGTTTCTCCCGAAGCCAGGGTAAAGGTTTGAGGATCAGGTATTCTCCAGCCGGCCAGGGCCCCGGTGGGGCGGAAGGTATATGTGCCAATGGGAATTTGATTGGTGTCATAGAACGGAGCGCTGCCATACCCGGGCTGATTGTTGCAGCCGTTAACAGAGTTGGACCAGATAACAGGACCGGTATAGCTGATCTGCAGATCCTTCATGAAAAAGTTGGGGTTGGAAGGGGAGCAGGAGCCGTCAGAAGGGAGGCCGGTTTTGATAAACTCTTCGCCGGCACTGTCCCAACTGTTATTCCCGTTTCTATCCACATATACCCTGCCCATGACTCGGGCCGGGCAGAAAGGGGCAAAGAAATCAGGACCTCTGGTATGAGTAGATCCGTTATACAGCCTCCATTGATAGGTGGTATTGGCATTTAAGGTTACACCTGCCATGCCGGCAGGGATCTGGGTAGAGGTTTGATTGGAAACATTCTTGTTGACAAAGTCGGCAAAGTTATTGGTGGATAGATCCAGCCACAAGGTGGAATTGGTATTCTGCCAGGATAAAGTCACATTATATGGACTGCTGCTGCAAGCAGGGACTCCTGTAACAGTTAAGTTAGCAGGAGTAGTATTTTGGACAGCATATGCCCGGGAAGCAGAGCAGCCAGAACCTGTGCCATTAAAACTGGCATTAAAATTGCCGGAGTTGGTAGTCCTGCATTGATCCCATTTCCACCAGTATCTTTTGCCGTCTTTGGGATTGCCGCTTGAGAAAACCCCCACCCAGCA
>JACPEZ010000025.1 GCA_016183225.1 Candidatus Daviesbacteria bacterium | reverse complement strand
GGGTTGGCAGAACTGTTGTGGAAACAGCCGGACGGTAAGAAGAAAAAGCCTCATTGATATAGAAATCGCCCTTTTGAGCCAGTTCTTTAGCATAATTCAAATCGCCTGCTTCTTCACGAGGATCAAATCTTAAATTTTCCAACACAACCAGTTTCCCGCTTACGATGTGGGAACGCAGATTGTGGTTTTTAAACCATTCCACAATCGGCGCAATAGAATACTTCGGAACAAAAAATTTATCAGGCTTGCCCGCCGTAGCTTCAGCGAAGGTGGGTCTGCCCAAATGCCCCATCAAGATTACTTTTGTAGCATGCTCCAAACACAATCTCAATGTATTAAGTCCGGCTTTGAGCTTAAAATCTTCCAGAGGGTGAAGAACAACATCAATGTCATAACGGAGTAACACTCTTTTACCGGAAATTAACTCCGGCGTAACCTCAACCATAATAAATAGATTATAACAGATAGAATACTTATTCCATCAGCCAAATTTCTGACAGAAGTATTTTTAAATTCTGCCCAAACAACATGTCTGCCTGGCTCTATATCAAACTGTTGAAAACTATGATTTTTACCATCAACTTTTAGTTCCCATCCGGGAAAATATATTTGATTAAATCGCAAAGTGGCAACAGTAGTGGCCTCAATTTCTGCCAGAACCCTATGCGATTTATCCTCCAGTATGTTAATTTTTCCTGTACCAGTCACAAACTCTAACTTCCCCGGCGAAGGTGAGTCATAGATTTTCCCCCATTTTGGCAAATGCTCACCAAAACTGGTGGAGGTAGTTTTCAAATTTAAATAATACTCTTCCCCCGGATCAAAAACCTGATTGATATGCCAGTGATTTCTGTTGGCATAAATTACTAAAAACAAAAGGCTTAAAAATAATATTTTTTTAAATGGCAGATATTTAATAAGCAAGCCGGCCGCGATTGAGGCGGCAAAGATAGAAATGGCCTGAAATCTTAAAGGAAACTGCACCATGCTCAAAAACGGCACATTTTCCCACAAAGGCTGGCTTATTTTAAGCATCAGAAAAACACTTATTGCAAAAACTGCCAGAACAAAAATTACTAATCGATCTGATTTTATTTTGCTAATAAGCAGTAAGATTACTCCTATATGCACCAGTCCTATCTGATAAGACATATCTCCGGGTTCGGGATTTTGCGGGTGCGACAGGCCATAACCCCAGGGAGAGCGAACCAGCTGCTGCAAGCCGGGAAATTGAGTCTGGTAAAAATTGCCAAAAACTTCATCAAAACGGGTATATTGCTTTTCTAAAACAGCAGGAATCCAAAACCAGGCAGACAGTCCCAAACCCAATAAAATTATCTTTAAATTCTTTCTGGCAAAGAAAAAAATAAGAGCCCAAAGCCAAAGCAGAACCAACTGCCGCAGACACATAAACATTTAAAAATCGCAAGGGCGCATACAGATAAAACATGGCTCCCAAAAAAGCAGCCAGCTTGCTTCCCAACAAAGCATATAAAAATAGATACATCCCTATCACGGAAATTAACATGGAAGATAAAAGCACGGCTTTGACAGAATCCACATAGCCTAAACCTAATTTGTGAAATACTTCTCCAACCATGGCCGGCAAAGGATAGTTAAATAAAAACACCGGATAGCCGTAGCCGTTATTTAACTCCCCTGACCAGCGGGGCGGAAACTGGCCTTCGGACAGAAGTTTATCCATGGAAATTTGCCTGATCACATGATGGGTCAAATCATGGCTGGTAAACCCACCCGGGGCAAACAAAGCCCTCACAGCAGGAAAAGTCAGCAGTAAAAGAAGTAAATAAACCAAAACCGAAATGCCGACTTTAAGTCTCATCTTCTTGCTCGTCAATTGTTGAAATATCCCCAACTATAGCCTCCAAAATATCAGTTAAAGATACCAGACCCACCACTTTCTTGTCTTGAACCACTAAAACTATGTGTATTCCTGATTTCTTAAATACTTCCAATACTTTTAAAGCAGTCATTGTATTTGGCGCAAAAAGCGGTTTGCGTAAATACTGTTTGAGATTAATTTCTTCACTGGCTAAAAAATCAGTTAAAATGTTTTCTGTTCTAACAACGCCTACAATATTGTCCAGGGAACCTTTACAAACCGGATAATGTGAGTGCGGCAGTTTTGATATCTTGGTTCTGATTTTGGCAGGAGAATCATTAATATCAAGCCAGGCAATTTTATTTCTTGGAGTCATCAGGGCGCTTAATTTTTGATCGTCCAAAAGCAGGGTCCTTTCTACAATATCTTTCTCCGCTCTTTCAAATATGCCTATTTTTGTTCCTTCCGCAATAAGCATTCTGACTTCGTCCTCTGAAACCAGGGCCTGCTTTTTAGGCCTTATCCTTAAAATTTTTAATACCAAATCATTTGAAATACTTAAAAGCCGTACAAAAGGGCTTACTGCTGAAGCTAAAATATTCATAAATCTTGAAAAAAATAAGGCAATGACTTCCGGATTATTCAAAGCTATCCGTTTTGGAACAAGCTCGCCAATAACCAAGGAAAGATAAGTTATAGTTATAACCACAATTCCTACACCTAAGGCGTCAGAATATGGATCAAGCAAAGGCAGGGCGCTTAAATAAACGGATAATGATTTTGCAAGAGTGGCGCCGCCAAATGCTCCGGCCAAAATACCGATCAATGTAATTCCTATTTGGACTGTAGATAAAAATTTATTTGGATTATTAGAAAGTTCAAGAGCAATTTTGGCAGCTTTTGATCCTTCGTTTGCCAACCTTTTAAGCTTATGTTTTCTTGCAGAAATAATTGCTATTTCTGCCATGGCAAAAACTCCATTTAGAATAATCAGAAGTAAAATGATAATAATTTCCATCTGTGGGCAATGATGGAATCGAACCATCCACCCCTTACTTATCAGATAAGTGCTCTACCACTGAGCTAATTGCCCAAAAATTTTTGATATAGATAAGCGCTCTTCCTGGGAGTCCACTGGACTCCCGTTGAACTTGCCGCTGGCAACTTCAACCCACTGAGCTATGCGCCCGAACTAAAATATTTTATCATTTCATGCTAAAATAAGAAAGAGTCGATCCGGTACCCAAGTAGTCTAAGGGGTCGGTCTGCAAAACCGATATTCGCGGGTGCAAATCCCGCCCGGATCTCTCAAATTTACCACTTGACTATTCGCTTTTTATTTGGGTATGATAGAATCATGCACCCTACTGCTCGTAAAGATCCCCAAGGTGGCCATAACAAAGCGCAGATAAATCGTAATTTCTTCCAAACATGGTCACCACAAATGGCCTATGTATTAGGTTTTATTTTTGCTGATGGAGCAATAGAAGACGTACAAAAATCTTCAAGAACTTGCTATATTTCTATAATTACTAGTAGTAAAGATCTAAATATTCTGGAGCAAATTAGAAATGTAATGAACTCTGCCCATAAATTTTATAAAAGACAAGCTAGAATCCAAACCCATTCTAATGGTAAGCGCTATTTATCTAAAGATTGTTTTATATTCAGAATCGGTAGTAAACTCATGTATAACGATCTACTAAAATTAGGTGTCACACCGAGAAAATCTTTAACTATATTATTTCCAAATATTCCATTAGAATACCAAAGTTTCTTCTTAAGAGGTTACTTTGACGGAGATGGTTGTATTCATTTAATAAAGAGAAAGTATCCGAGATTAATCTTTACATCTGGTAGTGCAAAATTTTTAGAAGGGATCACCGAAACTTTATCTTTAAAATTAGGAATCCCAGAAAAACATATTTATTCACAAATTGAAAATAGTGGTAAGCCTTGTTATAGACTACACTACAACACTAAGCTAAGTAGAAAAGTTTTGGAATTTATGTATAAAGATTTAGAAAAAGCACCCTATCTAGAAAGAAAGCATCAGATTTACCAAAAATATCTGAGTTTAAAAAATTAAAAATAAATTAACAATAATATTTAATATCCAGGTCTCCAATCTACCCTGTAGTATTTGCTTCTTCCCTCTACTCCTGATATAATCCATGCTTATGTCTTTATTGGAGAGGGTAGTTAACAGGGCAACCGGTATTAATCCTGAATCAGATGGAATTAAATGGTATTCGGTGGCCTGTTTTGAGGCTTTTGCCAGAATGGACTGGTTGTTACATCGCACTAGCTACCGGGGAATACATCTTCCTTCAACCGGACCGGCTTTAATCGTAAGTAATCATACCAGTATGTGGGATACTGCCAAAGGCTACCGCATGGGTCAGCAAAGCAAAAGAATCATCAGAACTTTTACGCGAGCAAGTTTGCTTGATCCGGAAACGATGGAGTCAAAGAGTGTTTTGGCACGTACCGGGCATAAATCGGATATTTTAAATTCCAGCCCGAGGTGGTTAAAACATATAATAGCTGCCATTCCTCAAGGAGTTGAAGCTATTCCTGTGGCCAGAGGTGGAGAGATAAGAGATATCCGGAATTTCTTAAAAAAGGGGCGGGAAAGATTAGAAGCAGGACTGCTGGTGGGAATTTTTGTTCAGGAAACAAGGCACAAAGACGGAAAATTGGCAGACCTAATGAGGGGTGTTGAATTGTTGGCCAGAGATAATCCTGATGTACCAATTTATCCGGCTGGTATATCTGCCAGAATACCTCATAGAGTTAGCATTGGAAAACCATTTACCTATAGACAAGCAAAAGATAATTTTATGATATTTTTGGGAGATAGCATTGCCAATCAACTTGATCCTGAAATCATAAATGACTGGTATGTA
The DNA here is from genome assembly GCA_016183225.1 of Candidatus Daviesbacteria bacterium. Classification (GTDB taxonomy): domain Bacteria; phylum Patescibacteriota; class Microgenomatia; order Daviesbacterales; family UBA10151; genus UBA9644. The sequence goes on along the minus strand of JACPEZ010000025.1, from coordinate 3,649 downwards.
AATCAAAGACCTTCTTTGCTTTTAAAGACAAAGCTTCCTTAATACCAAAAGAGTGGTGGGGATAGAAATCATTCCAAATTGACTGTATGGAATAGCGTCCTATCAGCGCTTTTTGCCTGCCATTCAACAGGCGCTTGTCCGGCCGTGAGGCCAAGACTGGATCAAATCCGCGCTTTACTCTTCTCTTTCGAGTGCGAGAATCATCAGATTTGAACAAAACTCCAGAAAGGAGGTGATCCATCCCCAGCTTCGGCTAGGGATACCTTGTTCATGTCGCTCCCACTATTACTAGGGGCATGGACTATATCTTCATCCCGATTAAATCGGGGGCCGGCATATAAAAGAAGTTTTCATCCGGATTATCCGGTACCTTCTTTAAGAGCGGAAGCTCGCAAGCTTCGCTTCTAAGTCTCTACGGGGCTACGACTTTCTATTTTGTAGGTCATAGATGAAATAATATAAGGACAAATAAGAAATTTAAATCTTTGTGCGCTCCCATTATTTATGGGAACATAGATTTGCCATCCCTTACTATCTCTAAATACGCTAACATCTAGACCAAAATTCTTCTTTAAGCAATTTTTTAGTAACATGTTACCTTCTAAACCAAAACCATATGTGCTAATTCTGAAAGCACTATTTTTTAGATAACCATTACCATCATCCATAAACCAAACAGCTAAGCTCAATGGACTTTTCAGTAAGTCACAGATATTTTTTGGTATTATCTTAAGTCTACCTCTATAAAAAATCTTCATATATTCAAATATTAATGGGTGCGAAACGGTCCTAAAAATCAACGAATTGTTGATTTTGTAATATGTCGGTTCATTAAAAACCCAGTTTTCAAATATCTTCTGCTTCCACAATACATATTCTTTTGCAGAAGCTGAATGACATATCTGTAAACGTGCAGCTTTACCTGAACCTGATATCTTTAAGGAACCATCTCCTAAAACTGTCCCTATCAATACTTGTTTCTGTATATCAGATAAACTTAAAGTTTGTTTAATCTGTTTGAGCCAATTACTATTTGCAAATTGCCTAAGCATCGTAGCTTCCCTCGATATTACCCTCCAATTCCACATTACCCGAAAGTAATACGAATTGTCAATAGGGTTTCATCGATATTAGCCAGATTTTTCTACCTTCTTGCGATGGTAGGTCGCACAAACCTATAGTTTGGACGACTTAAGCCTGATCGCTGGTTTTGCCTTCCCCTGCACCAGACGGTGCGGGGTTCGGGCACCCCCAACTTTCCTGCCTTGACGGGCGGTGTTCAGAGATAGAGCGTTGTAACAATCTAAACGCACTTCTCACCCCACGGAGCACACGGCTTTCCCGTACTCTCGCGGACGGCTATCCAAACATTGGCCTTCTATTATTCATAAATTCCCTGATCTTTAAAAGTCGGTTTATACCTTCTTCAGTAAGATGATCTTTTCTTCTGAAAATTTCTGCCGCTTGGCAAAAAAGTTCAAAATCTTTTCCTTTCTTACCTTTTAGGGGAAATTTCTTAAAGAACGGAATAACCTTATAAAGAATATCACTTTGTTTCCTAATGACAAACTTTACATGAGGTTTCCATCCGTATCTTTCGTAATTAAGTTCTACTATTCTTCCGCAATCCAGCCTTTTTTGAATTAATTCCAAAACCGGCTTGTCATCTGCGCGAAGCTCAATTTCAAAACAGAGATTTGCGTCTCTTCTTGTTTTCGTTGTATTGTGCTTCGAAACCAAAATAGCAAAACATCCTTCCCCATCTGTAAAACCAACAATATACCAGGGACTAAGAACTTTATATGCGCTCATGTTTGAATAGCTTCGATCCTTCCTACGTTCATGTAAACTGAACGTAGTACTATGATCTCTGCAGACTTCCAGTATCTACTCGGTGTTAGTTCACACTGACACCTACTTCCATTGTTATCTATCAACAAATAAAAGTCAATACTGGATCTCCCTTTGTAACCAAAATTTCCATTTGTAACCATCTTGAGTCCAATTACCTGAATTAGTTTTTATTAGTAAGCAGTTTCCCTATTTGTACGAAAGGTCACCACTAATTTAGGCCGTTTAAACTTCAAGCTGATTACTGCTACTTTAGCCCTTCTCTCTCCGATGTTACCATCGGAGGATGCTATTTCGCTTTAAAAGTCTTACTCGCTTTCAGAAGAATTTTCACCTTCTGGAAAAATTGGCCGAAAGGCGCAATTTGTTTTTGTACAAGACCCGAGAACGTATTCACCGCGGCATGCTGATCCGCGATTACTAGCAATTCCGACTTCATGGGGTCAGGTTGCAGACCCCAATCTGAACTGAGGCGAAATTTCAGGGATTAGCTTACCGTTGCCGGCTTGCAGCCCGTTGTTTTTCGCCATTGTAGTGTGTGTGTAGCCCAGGGCGTAAGAACCGTGCTGACTTGACGTCATCCTCGCCTTCCTCTCCGACATACGTCGGAGCTGTTCCGCATGAATTATTTAACATACGGTGAGGGTTGCGCTCGTTTCATCACTTAAGATAACAGCTCCAAATTTGCTTTTTGCAAAACTTAGACTATACCATCACCCCATTGGGGTGTCCGGCGTTTAATAGAAGTTTAATTCCAGAATATCTGGTACCTTCTATATTAGTCGTTACGGGGCTATACAGTTATCAGTGTTCGGTTATCAGTTGTCAGAAAAAAGTTTTCCAGTTTTCAGTAGATCAGTTAAATCTTTGCCAAGTAGATAAAAGTTTGTTTAACATCTTTGAAAGAACTTTATATTGCTCAATCAAATAGTCACAATCTTCTATCTTAATTCTAGTAAAACTTTTAGCAACGATTTTGATCTCTCTGATATGAGTTATTACTTCATCAGATGAACCAAGTGACATTGATAAAAATCTACAGAATTCTCTTGGAGACTTTTTCTTACCAAAACCTTCCGCGATCTGCGGAGGAATTTTTTCTCCTGCTTCTGTAACCTGATATTTCAGTCTTCTATGGTTTTGCGGAAGTAAATTGGCCAGTTTGTATAATGGCTCAAGTAAATCAAGAGCTAAATTATACACCTTTAAATCTGTTACATCTTTTATCATACTATTTGTATCATAACCGAGAAACAGATAACTGACAAACTTAAATCCGAGAACAGAAAACTGAAAACCGATAACTAGTAAGCTTCCCTCGGTGTTACTATTGTATCAGTTTCACCGATATGAGCCGAATTTTACACTCCGAATTACTTCGGAGGGGCGCGAAAAAGTTTTTTTACGAAGTAAGAAGTTTACTTCATTTCAAACTTCACGCCACGAGCTGACGACAGCCATGCAGCATCTGTGCTAGCCTTCTTGCGAATTTCCTCCGTTTCCGGAGAATAGGACGCTAGCATGTCAAGCCCTGGTGAGGTTTTTCGTTTTGTATCGAATTGAACCACACGCTCCACTGCTTGTGCGGGTCCCCGTCAATTCCTTTGAGTTTTAAGCTTGCGCTCGTACTCCCCAGGCGGTCTGCTTAACGCGTTAGCTGCGACGACCCGCCGAGGCGGGTTATCTAGCAGACATTGTTTACGGCTAGGACTACGCAGGTCTCTAATCTGCTTCGCTCCCCTAGCTTTCGCTAGGCGTGCAGTAGGATTTCTAGCCCTGGTAAGGTTCTTCGCTTAGC
>JACPEZ010000026.1 GCA_016183225.1 Candidatus Daviesbacteria bacterium | reverse complement strand
GTAAAGAGAACCAAGGCTGTCCAGATTGGCAGCTCCGATCACAAAAACAAGATCAAAACCGCTGCCCTGATAACGGGGGACAATTTTGGCCGGTTGAAAAGTTTGACCTGCTAAAACATGAAAAACCAGATTTAAATTATTATTTTCCGCATACCAGTCCAGCTTTTCCAAAGCAGGCACTGTCCCGTCAGGTGAAGCCACTCCCTCCAGAGTTAAAGTTAAATTACCCCCTTCGGTTTGTGGAAGAGTTTTTTGCACATGATCTACCCCAAAAAGATGAGCCTGGGCCACTCTCATGGAATCCTCACTGACCACGCTAACCTGTTTTCCCTGGGCTTCAAAAATTAAAAATAAAGAAAGAGCTGCCGCCAGCCTATCGGTATCTGCCCCAACAGGCAGGGCAATTAAAATATTTTTGGCAGTGGGCAGGAGATTTTTAAGTTCCGTAATCTGTGAATCGTATTTCATCTATAATGGGGCAGTTTAATCTAAATTATATACCCTTATCCCATAAAAATCAAGCGGGGGTAATTAACTGTATTTTTTAACCAAAATACCACCTATTATAATTAGAACAGCCAAGACTAACATAAACCAGGTAATTTGTTCCATAAATGCTCCATTAAGAGTTTACAATATAGCTTGCGAAATAACAAGCGCCCTACCGCTAACAAATTGCCCTAATATCAAAACTGCTGCGACAAGATTCCCCAACTCCATCAACTTTTCGGAAAGCCTTGCCCTAAATTGCGGTGAAACTTTTCTCTTAGCCATAAATTAAGTATACCAAAAACGCGGCGCTACCAAGGGAGTCTATTATGAAACAAATTAAATTACCCTGAAGGATTCAACTATATCCCCAATTTGAAAATCTAGGGGTGGATTAAAGAGCATGCCGCAATCCGAACCTTTTTCCACCTTATCTATCTCTTCTTTCACTTTTCTCAAAGATTTAAGCTTGGTTTCTCCAATCAGTTGCCCTTCTCTAATCACTCTGATGCGTTGGCCTTTGGCAATTAAACCCTCTATTATTCTGCAACCGGCAATTCGCTCGCTCTTGCCATGGGGAAACTCGGCAATTATATTGCCTTTTCCCAAAACTTCTTCCAATTGCCCCACTTCCAGAAGAGTATTAACCACTTCTTCCACATCTTCCAGCAGCTCATATATAATATTGTAGGTTCTGATTAAAACATGCTCGTTTTCTGCCATTTTTTGGGCAGTTGGAGCAACTTTAACATTAAATCCAATCACGATTGCCCCCACAGAGGCAGCTAATTTAACGTTCTCTTCCCCAATATCTCCTGTTCCGCTAAATATGTAATCAATCACTCTTCTGTCAGTATTAAATTTATCCAAAGAGGCCACTATTGCCTCCAGCGACCCTTGTTTATCTGCCTTAATAATAACTTTTAATGTTTTACTTTCCCCTTGTTTTAATTTTTCAATCAAGCTTAATTCTTGATTCTTATCGCTTGATTCTAATTTTTCTTCCCCTAACACTGATCCCACTTCCGGCACAGTCTCCAAACCCAAAATTTCCACTGGAGTTGAGGGCCCGGCATTTTCCAATGCTCTACCGGCAAAATCAAACATCCCCCTGATTTTACTTTTTACTCCACCCAGAATAATTTGATCGCCTTTTCTCAAAGTCCCGTTCCTTAAAAGTAATGTTGCTATCGGCCCTTTGAATTTATCTAAGTTGGCCTCAATCACTACTCCGGCCGGATCAACTACCGGATCTCCTTTTAGCTCATGCATTTCCGCAACCAGTAAAATCATTTCTAGTAATTTATCTACTCCTTCACCTGTCTTGGCAGAAAGGGGAATAACAGGCACGTCGCCTCCATATTCTTCCACTAAAATTTTCTGGTCAGACAGTTGTTTTTTAATTTTTTCCAGCTGCACTTTTAAATTTAGTTCCGGCAAATCAATTTTGTTAACTGCAATCATCAAAGGAACTTTGGCGCTCTGGATATGGTTTATAGCTTCAGTAGCTTGAGGCATGATGCCATCATCTGCAGCTATAACTAAAACAGCAATATCTGCTACTTTAGCTCCCCGCGATCTCATTTTTTCAAATGCGGCATGTCCGGGGGTATCTATGAAAGTGATCTTGCGATTTATCACAAGATCATCCTGAGCTTGTCGAAGGATCCCTCGATTCGCTTCGCTCTCTCGGGATTTCGATTCCTCCGGAATCTCAACCTGGTATGCGCCAATGTGTTGAGTAATGCCGCCGTGTTCTTTTAAAGCTACTGAAGATTTCCTGATAAAATCCAGCAGAGTAGTTTTGCCATGATCAACATGGCCAAGTATTGTTACAATCGGCGGTCTTGATGTTTCCATAAAAATTTTTTTGGCGAAAAACTTTCATATTACTTAGGTTCTTCACCGGGTTTTTCTGCTACTTCTTTTTCTTCTTCTATGGCTTTAACAGAATCATCCTCTGCTCCTACAATATCTATTTTCCAACCAGTCAGCTTGGCTGCCAACCTCACATTCTGTCCGCCCTTGCCAATAGCCAAAGACAACTGGTCCTGCGGCACAATCACCTTGGCCACCTGGTCTTTTTCATTCAAAACAACCTGTATATCTTTGGCAGGAGACAAAGCTGCTGCAATAAACCTGGCAGGATCGTCGGAAAAGCTAATAATGTCAATCTTTTCCTCGCCCAGCTCACTCATGACTGCCTGTACTCTTACCCCTTTTTGCCCAACCAGGCTGCCTACGGGGTCTACGCCTTCCTGGATTGAAATAGCGGCAATCTTGGTTCTGGCCCCTGCTTCCCTGGCGATTGCTCTTACTTCAACAGCGCCGGATTGAATCTCCGGCACCTCCAAAGCAAACAAAGCCGCCACCAGTTTTGGATCGGATCGCGAAACCACCACTTCCGACCCGCCTCTTGCTCCTTCCCTGATCTCTTTAACCAGCAGCTTTAAACGCTGGTTTTGATTATATAATTCGGTATGTATCTGTTCGGAAGGTGGCAACACCCCTTCCGCTCTTCCCAAATCCACAAAATAAGTATTGCCTTCCTGCCGCGAAATTGCGCCCGATATCACAGTACCCACTTTACTCTCGTATTCTGTGAAAATGGCATCCCGTTCCGCCTCATTAAGCCGCTGCATAATTACCTGTTTGGCAATACTGGCGGCGATCCTGGCAAAACCCGGAGGAGTGACATTTTTGTCACCCTCCAAAATGGATATTTCACCAGATACAGGATCAACTTTGGAGGTAAATTCTTCAAAATTTTCCGGGACAGGCTGGCTACGAAGCATCAAATCTTTTTTGTAAGCTGCCAAAGCTGCCTGGCGGATGGCATCCAAAACCACTTCCACATCAACCCCTTTTTCCGAGGCTATTTGATTTAAAGCAGCGGCAAATTCGGTTCTAGCTTGTGCCATTTTAGTAAAAAAGGTGGGACTTATCCCACCAGCAGAAATATCTTACTCTTTTGGCAAATCGAAGTCAAGCTAGACTCTCACCACATATGTGCTGGCAATTTTATCATGCAAACCCTGTTTTTTGCTGTCCCAGGCCACCATCAGATAACCTATCCCCAAAATCAAACCTGATGCTAATTTTCCCAAAATCTCACGCAGGGCAAAAGTACCAAGTGATGGGGTAGTCCCGGCGGCATTGACAACTTTAATTTTCATCACCTTTTTCCCCAAAGTTTGTCCTGTTCGCGATTGATACCATACATAATAACCAATAGTCAGTACCAGCTGCATCAGAGAACCCATTGCTGCCAACTTAATTACTGCGAAAACAGTTGACACGATTACTGATAGTACTAAAATGATGACTGAATCCAGCAAGGCTGCCACAAAACGGATCCAAAATCCGGCATAATTCATTTTAAAATCACCCCCTTTATCTTAATTTAACCATATCATATAATTAATTTTAATAAAACTACCATGAGCTTTTTCAAAACCATTAAAAATAGCGTTTATTCTCCTGCCTTTTACCAACAAATCCCCAATAAATCTTTTAAATCATCGCTGGGATATTTTCTGCTGCTTACTCTACTTTTAACAATTGTGTCAACTTTAACTTTCCTGGGAACCTTGCTGAAAGATGTACCTGCCGCAGCAGCCCAACTTTTAAACAGCGCTGTTAATTGTTATCCAAGCGAGCTGGAGGTAACTGTCAACAGAGGACAAGTTACGACTAATGTTGCAGAACCTTACTTTGTTCCCTTTTGTCTGGGGGAGCCAAACAGCGCAGATTATAATAATTTAGTGGTGGTTGATACCAAAACCCCCTTTAGCGCCGGCCAATTTAACCAGTATCAAACTTTGGCCTGGCTGACCAAAGATGCGCTGGTTTATAAAGAAAACAATTTGGAGGTTAGAGTATTTGATCTTTCCCAAATTCGCGAATTTAAGCTGGATAAAAACATGATTATTTCCTGGGGTGATAAAATTTCCCCCTGGCTTAAATTTGTCGGGCCGGTTCTGGCAGTATTGGTAATTTTCGGCCTTTATATTTTCTACAGCCTTAAACTTATTTATCTACTATTTATTGCTCTGCTGATTTGGCTGCTGGCTAAAATATTTAAAAAAGTCCTCACTTACGGTCAATCTTACAAATTGGGTCTTTACGGCGTTACTTTGGGATTTCTGGTAGAAATTCTGGTTGGTTTCACCAGGCAATGGACTAATTTTGGCGGTTTCCCTTTTATGTTTACTTTAATCACTCTGGGGGTAGTTTTTATTAACTACTTCAAACCCCGTCCTAAATCATAAACTGTTACCACTATCTACCATAACTGCTTGTCCATTTATAAAACTGGCCCTGTCGCTAATTAAAAATAGAACAACTTCTGCAATTTCTTCAGGTGTTGCAGGGCGGCCTAACGGATAATTTTTTGCTTCTGTCCGAAGTGCCTCATTCCATGTTTTGCTCATTTCAGTTTCTGTCAGCCCCGGTGATACTGCATTCACTGCAATATCCGGCATATATTCTTTGGCAAGGCCGACAGTTAAATTAATTACTGCTGCTTTTGAGGTTGAATAAGTTAAGTTTTTACTGTAAATATTAACCAAATGGCCTCTCATTGAAGCAACATTAACAATCCTGCCATATTTTCTTTTTAACATATAAGGGATAACTGCCTGACAGAAATGCACAGTTCCTAAAAGATTTACATTAAAAATTTCCAGCCAATCACTATCTGCAGTTTCTAAAAATGGCTTTGGTTTGGAAATGCCGGCGCTGTTAACAAGTCCGTCAATTTTACCCAGTTTTTTTATCATTCTTTCAACTTCTTTCTGGACAGCTTTTTTATCCTCCACATCACAAACAATATAATCTGCACCTAATTGGTCTGCTAAATCTGTAAGTTCCTTACTTTTACTCCTGCCGTGCAAAATTACTTTGGCTCCATAGCCTACAGCCAGTTTGGCAGTAGCAGCGCCAATTCCTCTGGATGAACCTGTAATTAAAATAATTTTCCCTTCAAGCATATTCATAATTTAAATTCTTGTCTGGGGTTATCAGGAAAATTTATCTCATCAAATAGCACAAATAGTGTCGGGCTGATGCAGTAGAAAACATGGCTTTCTTTACCTTCTGCAATTGCCCGGATTTTCTCTGCCGGAACATCCGGATAGCATTTAGAATAACATTCCATTCCCCTTTTTGCTTCTTCACCCTTTAACTGTTTTGCAATTCCCTGAAACTGCAATCCTCTTGCTTTTTCTCCATGAGTATGCGGCAAAACTATGGTACCTGCAACTTTCTCGTTATCTTTTATTTCCTCCGAATGGCGTCTTGCGGGTCGGGAAATCCAATACAGATTCCATAAATTATCATAAGCAAAATAAACACTGGCAACCCATGGTTGATTATTTTTTGAAGTTGCCACCTGCATTAATTTGGCTTCCTTTAAATAATCTTCAATTAATTTTCTTAAATTCACAAGCTAATTATATACTAAACTACAAATTAATAATCGAATCTGATATAATAACAAATAATTTTCTATGGGATAGGAAATATAGTTATGTTTAATGTTGAAACTCAAACAATTGTTCCTGGTCGAACTAGTGTTTCTATCCAAGTTATAAAGCCCACTCTTGTAGTGGCTGAATATTTGGAAAGAAGAGAATTAGGTATACGGATGGACAATAATCCGGACAGGCCTGAACAAATCAGGATCCACCTAGATCCTACGGGTCAAAAACTATTGACCAGTATAACCTCAACCCCGGAATTTTTGGCAATGGTTCACGCATCCAATGGCGGTCTTCGTTGGATGGATCTTAGACCCTGCGGATGGGATGAAGATACAAAAATTAGATTGCTAGCTACCAGTGCCATGATTGATCATCATCATCTTCTACATATGTCATGTACGTACAACGACTTAAAAAATGCCTGTCCTCCAGGTCCCAATTCTAATTTTCAACCTTTTCTGGAACGAAGCATAGAATTAGAAGTTATGGCAGAGGAAAGAAGAAATCAGGCAAAAGCGCTTTTGGACGGCCGGCAAATGCTCGCTATGCAAGAAGCAAAAATATTATTACAAAGATTATCTGATCAAATAATCGATCATCAAAAACAACACTAAAACCAGCCTTTTTTCTTGCTTGCCTCGCCGGCAGGCGGGGAAGATAAATTATACAGCTCTTCATACAATTGTTTTTCCTGCTTGGAAGGATTTTGGGGGACTTGCAAATTAACCCGAACAAAGTGGTCACCGTGGCTTGAACTATTTAATCTTGGCATGCCTTTACCTTTTAATCTCACCAAAGATCCGGGTTGGGTGCCGGGAGGCACTTTAACTTTGACTTTTCCCTGCACAGTCACAACTTCAAATACATCTCCTAAAACCAACTGGGGAATACTCACTTTGATTTCCGAGAAAATATCCGCTCCTTCCCGCAAAAATTCCGGATGGCGGTTCACTCGAAACACAATATCCAGATCATTAAATCTCATCCTGGTGCCACTGTCTACTCCTGCCGGCACTTTGATGGTCATGTTTTTACCATCAATCTGGATTTGTTTAGTAGCACCACGCACTGCTTCGTCAAATTTGATATCCATCTGATAGGTGGGTCTTCTTCTAAATCCCTGCCCAAACCCCGCTCCGCCAAAAATCTGTTCAAACAGTTCAAAAGGGTCTTCAAATCCCCCAAAGTCAAATTGAATATTTGGCCCTGCCTCGCCCTGAGCGGAGCCGAAGGGGCCACCAGATGACCAGTTATATTGCTGCCATCCACCGGCACCTCCGGGAAAACCCTGCGATCTGTCAAATACAGAATGGCCAAACTGGTCATAACTTTGTTTTTTCTGGGGATCTGATAAAACCTGGTATGCTTCGGAAAGTTCCTTAAATTTTTCCCCGGCTCCCGCAGATTTATCTATGTCCGGATGATGGGCCCGGGCCAGTTTTCTATAAGCAGACTTAATCTCCGCCTCACTGGCTCCTTTGGAAACCCCTAAAATTTCGTAGTAATCCCGTTTAGCCATATCCTGTATTATAGCAGTCAACAGCAAAAAGTGCTAGTTTTTATATGCTTGATCGTGTGTGCCCATAGCCACAAAATAGGCTGTAGGCTCCTCATCCTCTTCGCCTTGCACTTTCACATAAACCATTCTGATATTTCTGGTAATTGATATGCTCCATCTATTTTCAATTTTTCCTGTCAGTTTGTGAATTCGAAGTGATGGATGTTTGGGATCTTGAACAAATGAAAGAAGTTGCTTTTCTGCTTTTTTTAGTAGCTTTGGATCTTTGAGTTTTAACTTTTTAAGATAAGCGCTAACATCAGGGGAAAGTTTAATCTTCATTTAAAGATTCTTAAAAAATTGGTGCACATCCTGTACCTCAACCCCTTTCCCAATATCCCTCATCGCCTTTTGAGTTTTTCTCTCCAGCCAATCCGAGGCCTCAAAACTTGGCAAAGCCTCACTTTCCACATCCTTCATAATCAGATGTTTAACAAATTGAGTCACAGGGACGCCTAATCTGGCTGCCTTGGATTGCAGAAGATCACTAAGTCGGTCTGACAAACTAATCTTTAGCTGTATTTGCGATATAGTTGTACTCATAAGTATTATCTTAAATAATACCTATATTATACCTAAAATAATTGCTATTGTCAAGTATAACCAAAACAGTTAAAATGACCAGGCAGTGTCAATTTTTTATATTTTATTCCTCTTTTTTCTCTTCCTCAACTACTTCTCCCTCAACAGCCTCACCAGTGTCTTCCGTCTTCGGACCTGCCTCGCCGGCAGGCGGGCTTCCGTCTTCCGCTTTTGTTTCACCTGCAGGTTGCGTGCTGTCAGCTGATGGCTGATCCTTGTACATGGCTGCTCCTACTTTTTGCAAACTTTCTGATAAAGCCTCCATTTTGGGTTTTAGATCTTCCGGCGATGCTGTCTGGATAACCCCTTTTAAATCAGATAATTTTTGTTCAACATCAGTTCTCACTTCCGCACTCACTTTATCCCCTGCATCTTTTAAAGATCGCTCTGCCGTATAAACCAGCGTGTCTGCCTGATTTTTAATGTCAATTTCTTCTTTTCTCTTTTTATCTTCCTCGGCATGGGCCTCTGCCTCTTTGGTCATTTTTTCCACTTCATCTTTATCCAAACCGGTTGAGCCGGTAATAGTGATATTTTGTTTTTTGCCGGTGGCTTTATCATGGGCTGTCACATTTAAAATGCCGTTGGCATCAATGTCAAAAGTTACCTCCACTTGGGGCACGCCTCTTGGGGCAGGAGGAATACCATCTAAAATAAACCTGCCCAAACTCTTGTTATCAGCTGCCATTTCCCGCTCCCCCTGCAAAACATTAATTTCCACAGAAGTCTGGTTATCAGCAGCTGTAGAGAAAATCTCTGATTTAGAAGATGGAATAGTAGTATTTCGCGTTATTAAAGGTGTGCGAACCGCGCCCAAAGTTTCAATACCCAAAGTTAAAGGAGTTACATCAAGCAGTAACACATCTTTAACTTCCCCGCCTAACACCCCGCCCTGGATAGCTGCCCCAACTGCCACCACTTCATCGGGATTAATGCCTTTGTGCGGTTCTTTGCCAAAAAAATCACTCACTGCTTTTTGCACTGCCGGCATGCGGGTCATACCCCCCACCAACACCACTTCATCAATATCTTTGGGATCATGTTTGGAATCTTTTAAAGCCGCTTTAACAGCCTCAAAGCTTTTATCAATTAAAGACTTAACCATCCCTTCCAGTTTGGCCCGGGACAGCTTCATTTCCAGATGTTTGGGGCCTGAAGAATCTGCTGTAACAAAAGGAATACTAATCTCTGCTTCTTGAGTACTAGATAACTCAATTTTGGCTTTTTCAGCTGCATCTCGCAAACGCTGCAAGGCCTGCCGGTCGCCTTTTAAGTCAATCCCCTCCTGTTTTTTAAACTCATCCGCCAAAAAGTCCAAAATCACAGCATCAAAATCATCTCCGCCCAAGTGGGTGTCGCCGTTAGTAGATTTTACCTCAATTACCCCGTCACCCAACTCTAAAATGGAAATGTCAAAAGTGCCTCCGCCCAGATCATAAACAGCAATGGTGTGGGCATGGGTTTTATC
>JACPEZ010000022.1 GCA_016183225.1 Candidatus Daviesbacteria bacterium | reverse complement strand
CTTTACCCTGGCTTCGGGAGAAACAAAACAGCTGTGGTGGGGCTTAAATCCTCCTCCGGCAAACTTGACAGTAGATAAACCTGCCTGCTCGGAAACTCCCTACTCTGTTACCCTAAACTGGGCTAATACCGGTCCTGTACTATGGGCAGATATTGATGATGATCCCAACTTTAACAGTTTCTCCAACAAAGATGTGAGTAATCAAACATCCGCTGCTGCTCCTGCCGGTTTTAACCCTGCCCTCACCTTTAATCCTGCTACCACCTATTTCTGGAGGATGCGGAATGAGGTTACCCATACCCTGGGAGGAGGCTGGACAGTCAATGCCTGTCTTAGACCCTGGATCAGGGTGACGGGAGATGTTCATTCCGATGAAGCTATTAGTTTACCCGGAGGACCGTAGATATGATTTTACTTCTGTCAGGACCTGATCGGGGTTCATGGCCGATTTGATAATATAACCGGTCGCTCCCAGATCGAAACATTTCTTGATAATGTCATCCTGCCCCAAATTGGTTAAAACCACAATGACAGCTTTTGGAGACTTCGCAGGATGGGTTTTGAGATCGTTTAAAATTTGCACCCCATCCTTTTTGGGCAGCATAATATCCAGAAGAATCAGATCAAACTCCTGCTCCCAAATCTTTTTTAAAGCCACTTCCCCATCCCCTGCCACATCCACCAGAAATCCTTCTCCCGCAAGCAATTCATGATAAAACTCCCTTAAAAACTGGTCATCCTCCACGATTAGAATTCGTTTGTTCATATAATTATTATACTACCGGCAAAGAAATAGTGAAAGTGGCGCCTTTCCCCGCCCCTTCGGATGAAGCCCAAATCCGGCCATGCATCAGCTCTATCAAACTTTTGGAAATAAAAAGCCCCAGACCGGATCCTCCTGATGAGGCAGCTGCCGTGAATGAATTATCAAGCCTGCCAAATTTTTGAAACAGCCGGCTCAAGTCCGCCGGCGCAATGCCCGGCCCCTCATCTTTAATATAGATATCAACCATCTTGCCGCTATTTAGAAAACCAATGGTGATTTTACCCCCGGGGGGAGAAAATTTCACCGCATTGCCCACTATATTGATTAAGACCTGCCGGAGCTTTTCCGGATCGGCCATTACTTTGGGTATGGCACTTTCCAACAGCACCATCTGAATATCTTTGGCAGTGGATTTGGAATAATAAACCTCATCCACAATATCCCGGCAAAGGGAAATAAGATCAACCGGTTCGGGAATAATTTCAATCCTGCCCGATTCAATTCTGGAGATATTGAGCAGATCATTAACTAAATTAATCATTCTTTCAGTAGACATTAAAACTCTCACCAGATATTTTTCCATGGTTTTGGATAAAGGGGTATCGGAGCGGTGCAAGGCCATCCAGGCATAAGATCTAATGGCTGTCATGGGGGTCCGCAGCTCATGAGATGCCACAGACACAAATTCATCCTTTAACCTGTCCAAATCTTTTAATTTTTGATTAGCCTCTGTTAAAAGACTTAAGGTATTTTGCAACTGCTGATTTACTTTGGTATTCTCCGCTGTTAAAGCTTCCAGTTTTTTATTTCTCTCTTCCAATTCCCTGGCCCTTTTACGGTAGAAAAAGTTGATGATCAAAACAATTATCAACATGAAGAGGCTAATAAAAATAGTCATTAATTAGATTATATCAGCTTTTGTTCAATGTTGATTTTTTGGAGCAGGACAGACAATATCTGGCTGTAGGCATAGCCAGTAGTCTACCTATTTCAATTTGTTGACCGCATTGCTCACACTTTCCATAAGTCCGATTTTTAATTTTTTGCAGGGCTGCTATTATACTGGTTTTGACATTTGTGAGACTTTTCTCAAAAACCAAACTTTTACCGTGAGTATCTGCTATAGATGAATCTGTACCAGTCTCTGTACTTTCCGCCAAAGCAGGGGTGGTGACCGGATCGTCTTTTTCCACCTCTTTTAAATTTCTCTCCACCTGTTTTTGCTGTCTTAAGAGAATATTTTTAATTGTACTTAAACTTTTACGGGTTAGTTTTAACACGCATCCTCCTTAATATTTTGCCCAAACCTCTTACTTTCCAGGAAAAGGCAATCTTTTGATTATACCAGTTTTTTTTCAATGTCTCCATTAGTAACTTTCTATTCATTAAAAACTTCAAAAGGGTTTTCATGTCAGAAACAGGAGTTCTTTTCCCGGCCTGAACCTTGTAGAAAATGTGTATTCCCAAAGCCAAAAGAGTCAGAGAAAAAATCCATTCTTGATTATCTTTTAAAGGCTCCAGCAACAGCTTGACCGCGCCTATATAAATTAAAGCAAGTCCCACTATCTGACCCTTGGGATGAAAATGAGTGGCTCTGGCCCAGATTCTGATTAAAACTAAAGTTAAAATTAAAGCCTCCAGGGCCTGAACCGGAAATCTTTTACCGATCACCCCGACCATGGGAACGGCCAAAAACAGGCTGCTTGGGATCCCCACCCCGCAACTACCCAGGAAACAGCCCACACTGCCCAAAATCAGCCCTCCCAAAAAACCCACCACGGCAATATCCGCCACCAGAGCAAAATCCATCTTAAACTTCCGGGAAAAAAAGTAGAGCGTCAACCAGCTGCCCAAAAATCCTCCCCAAAAAGACAGGCCCGGATATTTGTTAATAAGCAGGATTTTCTCAAGGCTTAAAAAAGCCTGAAAATGTTCTGCCACAAAAAAAATTCTGGCCCCCAGCAAGCCCCCCACAAAGCTTAAAAGCACAAGATCCAAAATCCGCTCTTCAGGCAAATCCCAGGCCCGGGACAATCTCCAAATCAAAAATACCCCGAATAAAAAGGCCAGGGCCAAAAACACCCCGAATGAGGAAACACCCGTATTGCCAATCGAAAAAAGAACCGGAAGCATGACAAATAGCCTACCATAAATGGCGTGATTTGACAAAAAGGGGTATACTTATTAGATGACAGCAACGGCTCACGCGCTGGTAGGAGGAGCTATCGCGGCCTCCAGCATTCATCCCGCCATCGGTTTACCCCTGGCAGCAGCTTCCCATCCGATTTTAGACATGATCCCCCACTGGGATTTAGGTGTGGGATGGAGACGCAAAAATAAGCTCACCCTGTTTGTGGAATCGGCCCTGGATCTGATTGTGGGAATTCTGCTGGCCTATTTTATTTTTGGCAGGAGCGTCAATCCGTATTATTTTCTCGCCTGCATCTTTTTCTCCGAAATTTGGGATTTTTTGATGATGCCATACCTTCTTTTCAAATGGAATTTCCCGCCCTTTTCCACCGCCTACAAGTGGCAGCATAAAATTCAAAGCAATATCAAGCTTCCCTGGGGAATTTTAACTCAAGTAATATCTGTCACAGGAGTAGTTTTTGCCTTAAGATTTATTCACTAATTCTTTTAAGTATTGCTTTAACTGCTCTCCTACTTCAGGGTGTTTAAGGGCCAACTCCACGGCCGTTTTCATGTATTCCAGTTTATTGCCCGTATCTCTGAATATGGCGTTTTGCAACTCGATAGCGTGGACGGGAATTTGATCATCTATCATCCCCTGGACTCCCAAAGTATAAACAAGTTCTTCTCCTTCTTTAAGTTTTTTAGCTGCCAGTTCCAGGTATTCATAAATTTCCGGTGTGTAAAGATAGCCCGACACAATTGCCAAATCCGAAGGCGATTCATCTTTACTACCCGGCTTTTCTACAATCCTCTCCACTTTTATCACATGACTGTTGATCCCTTCCCCCCCTGCAAAACCGTATTTCTGGTAATCGCTATCATTTTTGGCTCTGATCCCTGCCATAATGGTGGAATTATATTTTTGATAAGCATCAATCATCTGCTTTGCCCTGGTGGGAGTAGCATCAACAAAGTCATCACCCCAAAAAACCAAGAAGGGATCGTCTCGCATGATGTGCTTGGCATTTAAAATGGGGGTGGCATTACCATCAGGACCTTTTTGGCGGATATAAACAAATTCAGCCAGATCAGAGATTTTTCTGACCTCTTCCAAAGCTTTTGTTTTTCCAGTCTCTTGAAGTTTTGCCTCCAGTTCAAAATTATTATCAAAATGATCCTCAATTGATCTTTTATTCCAGCCCGTCACAATCACAATGGTTTCAATCCCAGCTTCTACCAGTTCCTCCACCACCCGCTGGATAATGGGTTTATCAACAAGGGGCATCATTTCCTTGGGCATGGCCTTGGTTTGGGGCAAAAATCGGGTCCCGAAACCCGCGGCAGGTATTAATGCTTTAGTAATTCTCTTCATAAACTTTCATACTATCCTACCTTTATACTCTCTAGAGTAGCAAGTATTAAGTAGTAGGTAGCAAGTATTAAGCAATCTTTAATGATTTTATCAAACCATTGATTAATTTACTAATATGTACTGTTATTTTAGCAATGTCGTTAAAACTATCTACTGGAAGATATTTCAGATCTCTAGCGATTAAAAGCTGATTTTGCAATTCAGATAAAGAACCTAAAGCAGTATAATAAAACTGGATTTTCTCCTTTTTTGTTTTTCTTGAAAAACCTTCGGCTATATTGGAAGTAATTGAAACTGCTGCTCTTCTAATTTGATCTGTCAAAGAGAATATTTCTTTATTTGGAAAATTATCTGTAAGTTTATAAATTAAAAGAACTAATCGGTGACCCTCCTGCCAAGCAATTAGATCGGTAAATCTTTTGATTTTCTGCATTTGCTTAATACTTTATACTTAATACCTAATACTTATTTTACTCTTTCTATATATTGGCCAGATCTGGTATCAATTTTAACTCTTTCTCCCGGTTTCATAAACATGGGGACTTTAACTGTCAGTCCATTATCCAGTGTAGCATCTTTGTAAACATTTGACACGGTATTGCCCCGTTCTCCTGGTCCGGTTTCGGCAATCTCGTAGACCAAACTTATGGGAAGTTCCATGCCTAAAGCCTCATCTCCGGAAATTATCAAAGTCACTTCCAATCCGTCTTTAAGATATTTTATAGAATCACCCAAGACACCGGAGGACAAAGAAAATTGTTCAAAACTCACGGGGTCCATAAAATTATAGTTATCATTATCTCTGTATAAAAACTGGGCCTTTTTCTTTTCTACATTGGCTTCATCAACTCTGGCGCCTGTAATAAAAGATTTTTCCGTCACTGTCCCGGTTTTTAAATTCTTCACTTTGACTTTAATATTGCCGGATCCCCTGCCCATTTTAACATGGTCATAGGATAAAACCTGGAAAATAGAGGTTCCTTCCTTAAAAAAAATCCCATTTCTTAAATCCGTGACATTTAATGCCATAATCTTTGAATTTTACCATAAAATGTGCTAAAATATCATTCTTTAATTTTAATCATAACTATGACCGAGAGATGTACAGTTCATGGAATAGATTGGAGAAAAAGAGAGACTAATGTTAGACTTCGCGTTGGACTTACTCTCAGACGCCAAGAGCTTTGTGGCGATCCTGTATATGGAACGGCGAATGCAGCAACTTACGCACTGTATGAAGCTCTAAAAGAAGCTCGTATATTTCAGTCAGGTATGTCACCATTTTCTGAAGAAATGGTGGCTTTGGAACGTAAAGGTAATCAGATTGCTTTAGGCTCATGGGGTATTGCTACCGGACAAATGGAACATGCCCATTTAATTATAGGAGAAGTGGCAAGGCTTTACAATCTACAGGCAATGATGACCCTAGGTCCTGCAGGGTTTTTTATACATGGAGAACTACAACCCCTTACCCGACTGAATCTTTATCAAAAATTAGGAGGTCATATCGTATTTATACAATCTCCCACCCTCCAGGTGGGATAGCTTGGCACCTACTCTTTTTTGGGTATTGACAAATTTCTGATTTTCAGATATACTGAATATCAGAATGAACGGGCAACAGATAAATGTTATTATCCGCCAGCGCGGCCAATTCACTCTTCCCGATGCAATTCGGGAAAAAATCAACTGGCTTACTCCCGGTTCGGTAGTCACGATCAATGCTGAAGCCAACAAAAACAAAGTTGTATTATCTCCTTATTCGGCCCGAAAAACTCTAGATTGGGATAAATTATGGAAAGATCTTAAAAGAGTACGCGCATACAGAGGCAAAGGCAGAGGTAATCTGTCAGCTTTTATAGACGAGGATCGGCAAACCCGCAGGTAAACATGAAAAAAATAGTTGTTGACAGTTCGGTAATGGTGAAATGGCTGAATTCCCAAAACGAAGATCATCTGGAACAGGCAAATAAAGTCCTGCAAGACGCAGAGGATGGAATAATAATGTTTCTTGCTCCGGAACTTTCCAGATATGAAATAGGAAACGCTCTTTTGAAGAAAAAAATGGATTTATCTAAAGCGCTGGATACACTGGTTACTGCCTACAACATACCTGTTCAATTTGTTCCTGAAACGCCTCAACTGGCACTTGCAACTTACAAGATTGCTGATGAAGAAAAAATAACTTATTATGATGCGGCATTTTTAGCTCTGGCCAAACAGGAAGAAGCTACTTTAGTAACTGATAATCTTAAGCATCAGGGAAAATCCTCCGCAATTAAAGTCATAGCCTTAAAAGATTATTGAAGGAATTTTTTGATTTTTGATTTATCCCTTTTTAACCAATCAGCATTACTATAAATTCTCTCTAAGGCTTGGGCTATGGTTCTTTTGGCTTCCGGAATTGGATTTTTGGCCACAAACCTTTCAATATCTTTGGCATCGGAAATCTTGGTAAACTCCCCTGCCGGTTCAAACACCCGGGTAAAATAATGCCCTCCGGCATACCGCTCTTTTAATAATTTCCAGTTAATTTTCACAAATTCCCAGGCCAAATATCTGCCCTTCGGATTTCCCCAACTTGATGCTATAATCCCCAAAGTATTTTGAAACCTGACATGCTTACTAATGGCAAATTCCAGAGTTTTTTGCAGCAGTTTTTTCTGTTTAAAAAGTCCCAAGGATCTGCCAATTCTGTCTTTTTCCTGCTGGTGATCTTCATCTTTGTACATTTTAATTAGGGTATTAAATTCTTTGTCTCCCCCGCTTGAAGCCACCAGATTATAAACCACGCTTTTCAAGTCGGGATCGATTTTTTGCCCGAAGAGATTTTGGGCTTTTTGAATAGTTTCTTGATTACCAAAAGAGCCCAACTGGTATAAGACCATGCCGCGAAGCAAGCTATCAGTATGTTTTTCCCCTGCTTGTTTCTCCCAACCCATTTTTTTGACTATTTTTTGATAGATTTTCCTGCCATATTTTTTGAAATCCTCATCATCCAAAAGGCTATCAATCTTATTTAAATGGCCTGTTAACTGGCTCCAAACAGTATAATCTTCTTCATCAACATAGCTTAAAGCCAGTTCCAACGCTAAAGTTGTTGGAGAATCTCCTGACTGCGCCAGATCAAAGCTGTCCCTTAAAAGTCCTAACCTGTCCGGAGCAGATAAATTGGTTAATTTATGCAGATAATTTTTAGGATAATCAATTCTGACAAAACCGGTTTCCCCCAAATTTAATTTCTCTCCTTTATTTGGAATATCCATAATTTTTTTATCCAATAACAACCCGTCCAGCGGAATATTCCAGATTGTCTTGTCTTTTGTTTCTTTTTTAGAAATCGGACTGATAAAAAATCTGCTCTGTGTTAATTCCAACTTCCCCCTTCCCGCTTTACGCTTTACGCTTATGACCGGGTGTCCCGGCTTTGAAGTCCAGTTTTTCATGACAGATGCCACGGGTTTTCCGGAAATCTCCTCCAGCGCCCTCCATAAATCCTCTGTTTTAGCATTGGCATAAGAGTGTCTTTTTAAATAGTGTTGCAAGCCTTTTTGAAAAACTTCCGGCCCCAAATATTGCCAGAGCATCCGCAAAATAGAAGCCCCTTTGGAATAAGAAACTTTATCAAAAAT
>JACPEZ010000024.1 GCA_016183225.1 Candidatus Daviesbacteria bacterium | reverse complement strand
CCTCCTTTTGTGGTTTTTGTGGATGGCAGTTTATTATTTGACACCAATTTTACTTATGGAGGCCCTGGCTCAGGCATGGTTTTTGTGGTCAAGGGAGATGTTAATATTGAAAAGGCCGTAACAAGGGTAGATGCAGTGATTATCTCGGAAGGAACTATCTGTACCTCTTATGATAAAGTCGGTAATTCTTGCTCTGACAGTAATGTCCCTCTTTTAATCAATGGCAGTTTAATCAGTTTAAACCAAGCAAAACCTATTCTATTCCGCAGAAGGTTAGCAGATAATTCCTTGCCTGCGGAAAAAATTGTCTGGCAACCTAAATACCTGGTTATTCTAAAAGATTTATTTGCAGACACCTACCAAAAGTGGTCGGAGATACAATGACGGAAAGCTACTTACCGAAGTTTCGTTTCTGATCCTGATACCAGGAAATAGCTTTTTTAAGTTCCTGTCTATCAAAATCAGGCCATAATCTATTGGTAAAATATAGCTCCGAATAGGCTGTTTGCCAAAGCAGAAAATTAGATAGCCTCACCCTTCCCCCTGTTCTTATTACCAGATCAGGATCAGGCTGACCATTGGTATATAAATGCTTTTCTATAATCTGTTCGTTAATTTTGTTAACATCAACCCCTTCTTTAATCAAATCTTTTATAGCTTCTATCAGCTCGTTTTTCCCCCCATAATTTAAGGCAATGTTTAATTTAATAGACTCGTTTTTAATGTAGGTTTTTTTAATCTGCATAATAATATTTTTGATAACACTGGGTAAACCATGCAGTTCTCCTAAAACATTAACTTTTACCCCATTTTGCATCATTTTTTTAAGCTTGGTGCGATACCCTTCCCTCATCAGGTTAAAAAGCCCCCATACTTCCCTTTTAGCCCGTTCCTTGATATTTTCCGTTGACAAAGCATAAACTGTCAGGGTTTTAACCCCCATTTTTTCAGCTGCCTCAACAACATTTTCCAAAGTATCTGCCCCGGCCTCGTGTCCTTTTATTTCCGGCAAGTGGCGGGCTCTGGCCCAGCGGCGGTTGCCATCCATGATAATGGCAATGTGTTGCGGTACATTCATGGGTTCTATGATAGCACAAATCCTTCAAGAACAAAAATAACCAACCATACTATCGCCACTCCTAAAAAGAGTGCGGCGGTTTCCCCAAAGGCTTTTTTTTGATTTTCCCTACTGTGAATCTCGGGTATTAGATCAGAGGCGGCAATATAGATAAAAAAACCTGCAGCCATTGATAAAAAGATTGGCAGAAGCTGTTCGAACTTCTCTCCCAGAGAATAGGTTAACAAAGCACCGAGTAATGCAAACAGGGAGCTTAAAAAATTAACCAATAAAACCTTATTTTTAGCCAGACCTCGTGACAGAAGCAGGCCAAAATCACCGATTTCCTGGGGAATTTCATGGGCGGCCACTGCTATTGATGTCACAATGCCCAAAGGGACACTGATTAAAAAAGTGGCGGCAATAACCACACCGTCAATAAAATTATGGACGCTGTCGCCAATTACAATTAAATGCACAACCTGTTTTTGCTCTCCTGGATGATAGCCATTATGATGGTGAATAAACCGCTCCAACAAAAAAAAGGCCAAAATCCCCACTAAAGTCCATAAAAATATGTCTACTCCATTATTTTCCGCCAAACTCTCCGGTAAAAGATCAAAAAAAGCTGCTCCTAGTAAGGTGCCGGCGGCAAAAGAAGCCAGAAAATGAGAAATTTTCAAGGTTAATTTTTTCTTTAAAAGCAATAAAATGCCGCCGATCAAGGAAACCACACTACCTATAAAAGTAAAAAATAAAATGTAGACTAATATGTTCATTCAGCGGTTTTTTCCGGACCCTGATCCCGGTGGCTATCAATAAAATCACTTATTCTTTTTTCATCAAACTGGTCAAGTTTATCAATCCAATTCCAGGCGGAAAGAGTAATTTTTGTATCCATTTGTGGTCTTGGCACTACAATCAGTTTTCTTTTCCCCTTTTTCTCATAAATTTTAGCTAGTTGATTTTTCAATTCATCACATTGTGTCGTGTTTGCGCTTGCTGTTGCTTCCCCTGACTGTTCACTCTCTACTATACACTGATAACTCAGTACTACATAACCATGCTCCATGGAATGAATTAAATTGCCATCATTTTGAGGGGTGTCGTAAACTCCGGCTTTGGTCCACTCACCATAATGATCTCCTGATGTGGCCAAATCAGCGCTGGGACTGGCTAAAGATGTCACATGCTTTCTGCCAAAATCAGCTTGTTTTGTGCCCGTCAAAGGCTTGGATGAGGCTGTAAACAGCCACACCACAAAAGCCCCCACCAAAATAACTGCTACCCCAATATAAATAAATTTCTTCGGCATCATTTGATTTTACCACAATCTAAAAATTCAGCAATATCCACCTGGGGGGTGAACTAGGCAGGCACCTAGGGATTTTTTATAAATTACATTCTAATATTGCCTGTATAGCTGATCCTTTTACTGTAATGACAGTAGGATCCAGTCGTGATTTTCCAAATACCATTCCCACTAGTCTACCTCTACAATCAAATACACCTGCACCACTAAAACCATCTCTTAAAATATGGTTTGGAGTAATGCGTAAGATAACTGTCTCCTTACAAAAACTATCGTTTGGATATAAATCCATGCCATCGCCTATATACGATGCCCGCAAGCATTCGATTGGCGAAGAACTAGCACCCAATATAAATAGTGCATCATCATCTTCTGGATGATATATCGTAGGCTTACTCTACCAAACCTAAATCAGCAGAGGGATCAATCTGAATAATCCCAATATCTAGATCTTCCGATAAACCAGCAATCTCACCAACCCACCTTCTTTGATTTCCAGATACATAAATTCCTGGCTTTTTTAGTCCACTAAGAACATGGCGGGCAGTAATTACTCTACCATTACCTAGATGAACTCCTGTGCCAATACGCTCTAGGGAAAAAGATAGAAATTCAAAACCGGTTAGGTCTCGCGGGTAATCCGGACTTTTACAATCAACCCTCACTGTTGCGGCAATCGCCCTGTTAATAATTTCTGGATCAATCTCTTTCTGTTCTAACATAAAGCTAGAAAGCATTCTACCATAGAAGGAAGTTATTTTTTATTTATATACAGGCTGGTTGCTTCATCCCGCTTTGCGGAATTACTACCGAACCTATTTAAAAACACTCAGGGAGCGTGCTTCACCTGTCTGGATTGTAATTCTTCTCTGACTTTTTCTGCCAAAAATATCTTCATCAGGGATTGGTAGGGCACATCTTTAAAGTTGGCTATTTGTTTAATCCTGGCCAGTAAATATTGTGGCAACCTAAGTGAGATAGACTCTGTAGAAGGTTTGAGTTCAGACAAATCCAACTCAACCGGTTCGAACTGGTCAAGATAATCAGTAAAATCGTGAGTTGCCCAGAATTCTCGTTCTTGATCTTCGTTTTTAAACTTTGGTATAAATTTAACTTTTTTCTTTTTCATATAATTTCCTTTCTTTTCTGCTTTGGTCCCTGGCTGAAATAACTCTCACTTCCTGTTCTCTAATTGTAAAAACTAAGTATAATCTTCTATTGTCATTAGTCATACCCAAGGCCACAAACCTTTCCTCTATTTGTGAATGCTTGATGTCCTTAAAAATTTTTAAGGGCTTGTTAAAAAATACTTCCTCCGCTTCTTTATAATAAACCTTGTGTTTTTTCCAGTTCTTTTCAATGTTCCCCTGATTCCAATTAAATGTAATGGGAACAGGTAATTTTGCCACAATTTAAGTATATTACCAATATATACACTTGTCAATGAGGGAAAAATTAGAAAATATTCTGCTGGTTTGGGATAATTATTTCAGCAATGAATCAATGGAGGATTTTAGGGAATCAAAGGGTACAGCTCCCGGGACTTCCAGTTTTTTGCCGCTTTTTTGGTCCAGCAGGAAACTGCCCGGTGTACCCCTGACTCCTGCTTTAAGGCCGCTTTGATAATCCTCTTCTACATGGCCGGCATATTTACCCGAATCCAAACAGGCCTTAAATTTATTCTTATCCAAACCAACTTGAGCAGCTAAATCAGGCAAAGTTGCCAAATCCAAACCATTATTAGAAGGGGTGGCCTCAAAAATTTTATCAGTCATTTTCCAAAAGCTGTCATTTCCACCCAGCTCATTGGCACACTCGGTAGCTTCGGCTTCTTTATCGGCCTTGGAGTGAATTTGATCAAGGGGGAAATGCCTATAAACCCAGGCCACCTGACCCTGATAGTCATCAACTGCCTGCTGGGCAGTGGGGTGAAACCTTTTGCAAAACGGGCATTCCAAATCCGAGTATTCAATTAGTAAAATTTTGGCATTCCGATCACCCCGGACATGATCATTTTCCCGCAAACCCTCCACCTCACCTACGGCTTCCGGTGCAGCCGCAGGCTGGGTAGTACCGGTAGTAACAGGAGTTGTTTTAACAGGCTGGCCAAATTTAATGATTCCTCCACTAGTTAAAACAGCCACTGCTACAATCAAAGCTCCTGCCAAAATGGCCACTGGAGTGGAATTTAAGGGGTTTAAATTTTTCATGTTTTTTTAGTTTATCAGTTGTACTGATTTTGCGCAATAGCCAAATCTTTCTCCAAAAGCAGTTCCACTGCCTTGACAGCCTGTTTAATCATGTGTTTAACTTTAGCTTTTTCAGAATGCAAAAAAGGTTCCAGCACAAATTTGTTAGTGTCAACATGAGCATGTTTATGTTCGGAACTTTGAGTCCTTAAATTACCAATGCCCAGCCTGACTCTGGTAAACTGATCCGTATCTAATGCCTTAATGATTGATTCCACTCCATGATGACCGGCAGCAGCCCCTCCTTTTCTAATTTTAATTTTCCCCAAAGGCAAATCCAGATCATCATGAATGACTATTAAATCAGTAGCGGGTAGCCGGTAGTAGGTAGTAAGCAATTTTACTGCCAGACCGGAATTGTTCATAAAAGTCAATGGTTTGGCAAAAATTAAATCTTCTTTTTTAGAAATCAGTGATTTTAATTTTTTATTCTCTTCCCAGTCATCTACTAATTCATCCAAAACCATCCATCCCAGATTGTGCCTGACTTTTGCATACTTAGGACCGGGATTTCCCAAACCCACAACCAACTTCACTTCAATGCCTCCAGAATTTGATCATGTATCAAACCATTTGAAGCCACAATCGAAAACCTTTCCTGTGTCCAGTCAGGCTCGTCACCCTCTAAATCAGTTACTTTGCCACCAGCCTCTGAAACAATAATAACTCCTCCTGCAAAATCCCAAGCATAACCTTGTCCAATAGCTGCATCCAACGCTCCTTTAGATATTAAACTAAGGTCCACTGCAACTGAACCTAATATGTATGGGTAGCGAACTTTACTGAATAATGGAAGAATATAGGCTTTAAGCTTCTCTTCTCTTCTTGCTGTGGTACCAACACTAAATCCAAATACCCCATCTTCGATTTTTTTTGTTTTTCTAACTAAAATTTTCTGATTGTTTAGGTATGCTCCTTTCCCTTTCTGAGCCCAGTAAAGCTCCTGTCGCGCAACCCAATTTATTACCCCTAAAAAAGGTTTATTATCTTTCAAGAGCCCAATCGAGACAGCAAAATTTGGTATTCCTGAAGCAAAAGAAGTAGTGCCATCTAAAGGATCTATAATCCAGGTAAAATTTGAATCTCCCTTAGTTTTACCTTTCTCTTCAGCAATGATATTGTGATCCGGGAAATTTTTTTTAATTAACCTAACAATGATTTCTTCTGAACCTAAGTCAGCTTTGGTAACAAGATTGCTGCTATCTCCTTTTTTTAAAATTAATTCAATATTTTTACCAAAAAAATTAAATATGAAATCTCCGGCCTCTAAGGCTGCCTGTTTGGCGACTTTTAGAAATTTATCGTTCATAATTTAGGTATTGTACCACTTCTTCATCCGAAACCGGCTCAAATTCATGATAAAACTGGCCCACTGCCTGAAAGTATTCGGGAGCATGCAAAATTATTATTTCTTCACAATCATCTTTTATTCTATTCAAAGCTTCCTGACTGGCCACCGGCACTGCCAAAATTACTTTGGCCCCATGCCTTTTTAAATATTTTACAGCCGCCAGAACTGTTGCTCCGGTAGCCATCCCATCATCCACCAGGATGACTGCTTTGTCATTCACCAGCTTCGCAAGGCCCGACCTTGCGTGCCTATACAAGTCCTCCCTTCTTTTGACTTCTTTCCATACATTTTCTATTTGATATTTTATATTTGATATTTGCAATTGATCAAGCAAAGCTTGATCTAATACTGCTTCCCCATCCGGATCAACTGCCCCCAGGGCCAGTTCCGGTTGGGTAGGCGCGCCGATTTTTCGGGTTACTATAATATCCAAAGGCAAATTTAGCTCCTTGGCAATTTCAGAGGCCACCACCACTCCTCCTCGCGGGATTCCCAAAACTAAGTCTGCTTTAACATTCTTCAACCGTTCGGCTAAAACTTTCCCTGATGATTCTCTATCTTTGAATATTTTCATAATAATTCAAAAATCAAAATGCAAAAATCAAAATTGCAATTAAAAAGTTAAAAGTTTTGAATTTTAACTTGTACTTTTGACTTTTAACTTTTGAGTTTTTACTTAAATTTATTCAAATAATCCCAATTGCGGAGCAGCTGATATTTGCTCCCCATCCGGCCAAATCTTGACCACACCATAAACCCCATCATAGCCCGGGTCTATCACCAGCTTCCCCTGTCTCATCCTGTCCACCCCCTCGGCAATTTTTGGACCAACAAGTCTCCCAATTTCTGCCAAATCCACTTTGGTTAATACTTTAATCTCTCCTCCCAAATTTGTTGCTAACTTTTTGTACTCATTTAAGACTTTTTGGCTTGTTTTGGCAACTTTTAGAGCTTCTGCAATAATCTGGTTTAAAGGCACTAGCATCCTATATTTTGGTCTATTGGAAACAACTTCTTGCGCTCCTCGTGTAGCCAGTTTCTCCACCCTGCTCATAACCCCCACTGTTAATCCCCGTCTACATTTTGGGCAAATAATCCCGTTTTTTATTTCCTCATCAGGATTAAGTTTTACCTCGCAATTGCGATGTCCAGTGTAATGATATTTCCCCTCCTCCGGATAAAATTCAATAGTGCCGGCTATTTTGTCTTCCGTCTTCTGACTTCCGTCTTCCGCAGTAGTCGGTAGTCGGTAGTCGGTAGTCTTCTTCATTGCTCTCCATAAACCATCATAGCTAAATTCCCCGTCTACAACCGTAGCTTCCCTGCCCAAATTAGGCAGGGAATGGGCATCGGAAAAAGACAAAATTGAACGATCGTCTAATTCTGCCACTCTCCAATTCATGGCCGGATCAGAAGATAATCCGGTCTCAATGGCATAAATTTTATTCTCCAAATCTTCAAAACAATCTTTTAGCGAATCATAACCAGACTCTGAACCAAAAACCCCAAACCAGGGAGTCCAGATATGGGCCGGAATAAAAAGGGCTTTTTCGTCCGCCTCCAAAGCCATAGCCAGTAAATCTTTGGAAGAAATGCCCACAATGGGCCGGCCGTCTGAAGCTAAAGTGGCATGGCGGGCTAAAAGAGCTTTTTGAAACTTGTCCGCAGCTTCAAAGCTTGGCAAAAGTACCAGATTATGAACTCTTCTCACCCGTCCTTTATGGGAATAAATTGAGGATATTTCTACTGATAAAACAAATTTTATATCTGAAGAATTATGCTGCATGAAGCCTGTACCGTCTTCTTTTAAATTGGCCTTGAGCTCGGTTAGCCACAAGGGATGCAGAAAATCCCCTGTTCCCAAAAGGTCAAGGCCTTTTAGTTTTGCCCATTCCACCAAGTTAGGAATATTCAGTTGTTGTGAACAGGCCCGGGAAAAACGGGAGTGAATATGCAAATCCGCCACATACATGAAGCCATTTTAACACAACTATTTCTTAAACTGCTGTTTATACATTTCCATCAATTCTTTTAAAGTTGTCAAAACTTCAATGACAATTTTTGGCTCCACCCACACGCTTGGGGTAATCTTAGAATTGACTCTTGCCGGCTTATTTTTAACTTTTAAGTTTTTACTTTTTACTTCAATACTCTTCCATTCTTCATCAGTTAACCCTGTGCCAATTTTGGAAACAGTCACGAACTCATCTTTTTTATCGTCGTAAACGCCAACCAGTAAAGCCCCGGCCCCAAAAGCAGACCTTTTGCCTTTGCCAAAAATATAGCCCAAAATCACGCAATCAACAGTGTCTTGCAACCCGCCAGCTGGCGGACCCGCCGAATGTCTTTTTAGTTTCACCCAATTAAAATTCCTGGCCCCGGCCTCATATTTGGAATCCAATCTTTTCACTACCAATCCTTCCAAACCATTGGAAATTGCATCATCAAGCAAAGTTTGCAGTTTTTTAGGATCATCTACCATTTCCCCCTGCTCTACCACCAAACCATCATTTTTTGCTACGGTTTTTTCCAGTTCTGCCAGTCTTTTTGCCAAAGGTAAATCTATTAATGATTTACCATCCTTATATAAAATATCAAAGCAAAAAGCCTTGAGGGGGATTTTTTTGGCTAATTCTTCAATGCCGTATTTTCGCCGTCTAGTGGTTGTTTCCTGAAATGGCAAAAATTCCTCCGATACGGGGTTAAAACCAATGGCTTCGCAATCTAAAATAGCGGTTTTGGCCTTGATTTGTTTTTTGGCAGATGCCACAATCTCGGGAAACATGGGGGTAGTTTCTTCCAGATTTCTGGAAAAAAGCCTGATATTTTCTCCGTCTTTGTGCACTTGAACGCGAAATCCATCTAATTTTTTTTGAGCATTGACCCTGACCATTTTCTCGATCACTTTTTCCGGAGAAGGTAATCGCTCGGCCAGCTCTGACCTGATTGGCCTGCCCACTGTCACCTGTAATCTGTTTACTGCCTGCAGTCCCCCTTGCCCTGCCCACTGTCACCTGTAATCTGTTTACTGCCTGCAGTCCCCCTTGCCACAGCGTTTCTCCGATTAAACCTAAATCAGACACCCGGTTATATGCTCCTTCCAGAAGTTTTCTTTTAGACCGATCCCCCAGCTTTAATTTAGCGAAGGCATCCAAAATAGTGGGGTCCCCAATCCCTAAACGGGACACTCCCAAAGGCACTCTGACTAAATGTTTGGCAGATATAGGATCAACTTTTTTAAGCAAATCAGCTAAAGCAGAAACTTTTTTCTCCACCGTCACCTCGCCTTGAGTTTTAGCAATTTGCACCAATGTCTCAAAAACTTCTTTAATACTCAAATTGCTTACCGTCTTCCGTCTTCCGTCTTCCGCGGTAGTCG
>JACPEZ010000023.1 GCA_016183225.1 Candidatus Daviesbacteria bacterium | reverse complement strand
GTGCTTTTAGCCATAGCCATAGTTTCTTACCCCACCCTGAAAGAGCGGTCCAAAAGCAGAAAATAAAGAGGTTAATTTAAATTAGCCTGCCCAAACCTAACTTTCGGCTTTGGTGAAACATCCAAACAAAAAACCAGATAGACAGGATCAGATAAAAAATATTCAAGGCAAAACTTAAAAGAATTTTATCCCAGGAAAATTGGCCGGTAAAAATTACCTCTCTCATGTTTTCAAAAACATAAGACGGGGGGACAAAACGGGCAATGGCCTGGGCCCAATCAGGCAGAATGGACACGGAATAATAAAGCGCGGAAAAAGGCCAAATCATGGCCACCCCGGTCCAGGCCAGGGTTTGGATTTTCTGTCCAAAATACATCAGGAAACCGGCAATCAAAAACCCGGCTGCCCAGCCTGTCAGAAGTAAACTCAAAACCGCCGGCAAAAGTAAAGTCCCAAACTGAAAAATATTAAAGCCGTAGAGAAAAAAGGTTAACACGGCGGAAAAAGCCACGCTCAAAACCATCTTGATCAGCCCTACCAGCAGCAAAGACACGATCCACTCCGAAAGAGTCAGGGGAGAGGCAAAAATATTAACCAGATTTTTATCCCAGATTTCCGACATGAGATTAACATTGATTTCATACTGGGCCCGCCAGATAACAATCCAGAAAACCACTCCGGTTAAAATGACAAAGATAGTTTGCCCGCTGCCTGCGCCCAGGGATGCAATGTAAAGACCGGTTAAGCCCCAGACAAAAATATCCATGGCCGGCCAGTAAAACATGTCGGACAGCCGGTCCAGATTGTGACGCAGATACAAAAAATAGCGTATGACCATGGCATTAACGCGGTTTAAGTTAATCATTTGGCTTTCTCCTTGATGACTTTTAAGAAAAAATCTTCCAGATCGGGTTTGTTGATGCTAACTTCCTCATATTCAATGCTTTCTTTGGTCAAAAGAGTTAAAAGCTCCGCCACCTTACTTTCATCAACCATGATGCGGAAATAATGGCGTTCTTTTTCAAAAGCCAGCTCCAATCCGGTTAAAAATTTATCTGCCCGGGCAGCGTCTTTTTTGATCAGCAGTTCTATTTGGCAATCTTTGATTTCTTTGGCCAGATTTTCGGGCGTGTCCTCGGCAATGATCTGGCCTCGGCGGATAATAATTACCCGGTCGCACATTTCCTCCACCTCGGCCATGTTATGAGAGGTAAAAAGCATGCTGACTTGATACTCCCTTTGCTGTTTTTTTAAAAAATCTCTTACTTTAACCGAAATGTCGGGATCCAAACTGGCGGTCGGTTCATCCAAAAGCATGATTTTGGGGTAATTAAGAAAAGATTTAACCAGTATCAGCCGGGTTTTTTCTCCGGCCGAGAGCATAAAGAAGTTTTTATCTTTAAGATGGCTGATTTCAAACTCTTCCAAAAGCTTTAAGATGCGCCCCTTTTTGTTGGGGATTTCATAAAGGCGGCCAAAAACATCCAGAATTTCCCAGACTGTAAAATGCCAGGGCAGGGCAATATAGGTGGAGGAGAAATTAATCTGCTTTAAGATTTCGCTGCGGTGTTTGTAAAAAGGCTTGCCAAAATAGGTAATCTCGCCAAAAGAGGGCTCCATTACTCCCAAAAGCATCTGGATGGTAGTGGTTTTGCCGGCTCCGTTGGGTCCCAAAAGGCCCAAAATCTCCCCGTCCTTTAAAGAAAAGCTCAAATTATCCACGGCCCGAAACGGACCGAAATTCTTGCTTTAGCTATGGGTATATGGTAACAACAGTTGAGGGAGATCCAAAACCGGCTTCAGCTGCTGTTCGCGAGCCAGTTGGCAAGGGCTGGTTCAGTATTAGAGAAACAATGTCTGTTCCTGCTGATTCAATACCGGTACTTTTAGTCCACGACAAAAGTCCGGATGCATCAACAATGCTTTTAGGGGAACTGCAAAGAGCGGGTAGAATGGCTATAGCTGTTTGTCCCCGTACTCCAGGATTAACTCAACAGCCTCGTTTTACCGGGGCTATCATCAGTGAAGTAATTAACATTACAGGTTTAAAACCTTCGGTTGATGTGATTGCTCACGGGCAGCAAGCAGGTTTAGCAGTTGTAGAGGCTGCTTTAAAACATCCCGATTATTTTAGAGGCGTTGTTTTTATGGGTACAAAAGTAGATACATTAAATGGGGCAATAGAAAGAGGGAGACATAGATTAGATTCGGCTATGGTCCTTGAACCAAGGCAAAATACGATCTTCGGCGACTCGCGACAGATCCTTCGCGCCCTTGATGATTTAGATTTTCTGGTAGAGATTAGGGGGCGCATGATACAATCTACTCCATGAGCGGGCATTCCAAGTGGTCAACTATCAAGAGGCAAAAGGGGACTGCCGATATAAAGCGGGGGCAGGCTTTTACCAAGCTGGCCAATGTTATTACCATTGCTGTAAAAGCCGGAGGTTCTGGTGATCCGGGCGCTAATCCAAGGCTTCGTACTGTTTTGGAAGAAGCAAAATCTTTAAATATGCCCAAGGATAATATTCAAAGGGCGATAGATCGGGGTCTTGGTGTGGGTAAAGAAGCTCTTGAAGAAGTTACATATGAAGGATTTGGGCCGGGCAAAGTGGCTTTTTATCTGGAGGGAATTACTGATAATAAATTAAGAACTCTACAGGAAGTGAAAAATCTTTTTGAAAGATCTGGCGGGAGTTTAGGCGGATCGGGAAGTACGGCGTATATGTTTGATAAGAAAGGGGCAATAAAAGTAAAAAGTAAAAAGGAAAAAGAAGAGGACATATTGACTTTGATTGATTTGGGGGCAGAAGATGTGGAGTCCTTCGACTTCGCTCAGGATTTCGCTGACGCTCAAGAAAAGCAAGGGTATTTAGTATATGTACAAAGCCCGGAATTAAATACTATGAGTACAAAAATTACTCAAGCAGGATTTGGGGTAGAATCAGCAGAAATAATCATGAAACCCAATATTTTACAAAAAATTGATGATCCGGAACTTACTAAAAAGGTGATAGAATTTGCAGGGAAGTTGGAAGAAATGGATGATATCCAAAAAGTGTACGCGAATTTTGATATAGATGAGAAGCTGATCGGATGATTGGATAATTAGATAATCAGCATAAATAAAATATATGCCACAAAGTTTTAACGATCTTAAGATCTGGCAAATAGGCGAGCAATTGATGGTAGATATCACGATGCAGAAACGATCCATTTTTTATATAATGCTCGAGGTTCGGCAGAAGAAGTGAGAAGTCTTTTAATGTCGGCATTTGATCTTAATTTTATTGACAAAGAAACTTTTCATAGGATAAATGAGGAGTATATTAACTTAATTAGGAGTATAAACAGTTTTATAAAAGCTGTTCGAAAAACAAATTAACCGATTATCAGATTATCTAATTATCTATGATTATACTTGGCATTGATCCCGGGACAGCTACAACAGGATACGGAGTTATAAAAATACCCGATGATATTTTGGGCAGGGAATTTAAGTATGATATTGAGCTGGTGGCTTACGGAAATATCAGTACCCCAAAAGAGAAATTAATGCAGGACCGTCTGAACATGATACACCTAGAGCTTACTTCTGTTGTAGAAAAATATCAGCCGGATCAGATGGTTTGTGAAATGCTCTTTTTTGGGGCCAATACCAGAACTGCCATCATGGTGGGCCAGGCCAGGGGAGTGATCATGCTGACAGCAGCCCAGCATCGGGTTCCATTTCAGGATTATACCGGTTTGCAGGTTAAACTGATGGTGGCAGGATCGGGGAGAGCTGATAAAAATCAGGTTCACGAGGGGGTGAGAAAATTTTTGGGTACTGACGGTAGAAAAAGGAGAAAGCTTAAAGTGAACTGGAAAGGGGGGCATCTGGATGATGCCACAGATGCTTTGGCCATTGCCATTTGCCATGTGCTAAAATTGGTTTCGAAATGAATCTAAATAAACGCCAAAAAATTATCTTAACTTCGATACTTGTTACTTTTGGATTATTGTCCACCCAACTGGTTGATTTTAATTTAAGATTTCGCTTCATTGCCGGCTTGGGGATTTTGGCCGGAGCCTTATCTTTGTGGGCCCTGCGGGAGGGATTAAATTTTACCAAGGCTTTAATTCTTTTGATTTTACCTGCTTTTTTTACCGTGGCTCTGTCCAGTTTTTATTTTTTACTGCCTGTCAGATGGCTGACGCGAGTGCCAATGGCTTTATTTTTTGGCCTGACTTTTTATCTGCTGCTTTTGTCTCAAAATGTTTTTAACGTGGCCTCGATCAGAACCATTCCTTTATACCGGGCCGCTTCCACCGCCACTTTTTTATTTACTCTGCTGTCGGCTTTTTTCATTTTCAACGTCATTTATGCCTTTAAATTGCTGTTTTTATGGAACGGGGCTTTGGTTTTTGCGGTCAGTTTTCCCCTGATTTTACAAGTTCTCTGGTCCATTGAGATGGAAGACAGGGTAGGGCTGTCTGTAATTGTCCAGAGCTTGATTTTGGCTTTGATTTTGGGAGAGCTGGCTTTAGTCTTTTCTTTTTGGCCAATGGTTACCACCATCTGGTCTTTGGCTCTGGCCTCCAGTATGTATGTTTTGGTAGGGATCACTACGCAAATCTTGCGAAAGAGGCTGGATAAGAGAATGGTCTGGGAATATCTGGGAATTGGCGGAGTAGTTTTTTCGGTGAGTTTTTTTCTGACTTCCTGGACAGGGTAGGGGGGCCAGCCTCGCCGGCTAGGCGGGCGTGAAAAAATATAGGGTATTTCGTGAAAAAAATAGTGCCTGCACTGAGCGAAGTCGTAGTGATATCGTTTGATATATTGGGCAGATTGTGGATAAATACTTATAGGATATAAAACCCGAATACCCGGAGAGAGAGCTCAACTGCTACCTTGTGCAGGGAGCTGTTAACTATTTTCTGTGTTCTATGTTTTGGCCTTTGGATTAAAGCTCGCAGATCCTTCTTCCCCAAAAGAACTACCCGGTACTGCTATCCTACCCGACGTCGCACAATATGTTGAGTACAAAATTTATCAGGGGACACCGGTTACAAATTCAAAATTCAAAATTCAAAAATCAAAACTAAAAATACAGAGATTTTATGGCTTATTTTTTGATCTTAAAAACAGTCATCCTCGACCAAAAATCTATAACTTTTCACTTTTAACTTTGTACTTTTAACTTTTTAAGTTTGGCTCTTCCCAAAAGCCTAATCTATAGATGATGGAAGATAGGACCCCTCTCCCCGTCAGCCGTTTTTGGGGCCTTTACGGGCTTCAGCCTAAACAGGCTTAGATGGGGTATTCTTCGAGTTTTGCAGGGCGCTTTCTTTTTAATAATAACTACTTTATGTCCAGTAGAAATACTGTAAACATAAATTAAACTTTAAGATCTGGGTATGAGTGTGTATTTTAGTGCTTGACAGAGCCTTTTAGGCTTGTTATTATTCTTGTAATCAGCATTACACGAAGTCTTACTATGCCCAACTCTGACCCAGAAAATTTAAAAAATACTACGAAGATCGAAAAAGCTGAAGAGGCTTCTCATATGGATCTTATTGAGGACTTTTATCTTTTCCTAGAAACCAATAACTATTCCCCTGCCACCGCCTATCATTACAAAAATGATTTAGCTATTTTTAATAATTTTTTAAAATCACGGCATTTAAAAATTACTGATTTAGACAAAAGATCTATCTTTGAATTTAAGGCCTACCTTTCATCAGACGAAAGGCAAACAGCCACTACTCATCAGGAATCTGCCCAAAGATTATCATCTGCAAGCATAAACAGATGTCTTTCTGCGGTAAGAGCGTATTTACGGTTTTTAATAGATCAGGATTATAAAACCCCGGTGTTTCCCGATCAGTTTAAGATGGTTAAAAGAGAGCGGTCTCATCCTAATGTTGCGGAATTTAATGATTTGGTTTCCTTAATTGAATCTCCGTCTACTATAGAGCAAGACCCGGTAATTGCTGCCCGAAATAGGGCTATTTTAGAGACTTTGTTTGCAACAGGGATGCGTATTTCAGAACTGGTTAATTTAAACAGGAGGGATTTAAATACCGAAGGCAAAATTTTTATTATTGGAAAGGGACGGAAACAGCGGTTTGTTTATTTAACAGAGCGGGCGCAAGAATATTTGGATCAATATTTGGCAATCAGGAAAGATAACCAGCAAGCCTTATTTGTACCAACTAAAACCAGAAGCAAAGATAAACTTTCTAGCAGACTTACTTCCAGATACGTTCAGGAAAGGCTCAAAAAATATAGGGAAAAGTTAAGAATTAATTTACCAACCACTCCGCATTCTTTCCGTCATGGTTTTGCTACATATTTGGCAGAAGAGGGTGCTTCCCCTGCTGCAATACAGATTTTATTAGGTCATGAGTCGCTAAATACTACTACCAGGTATGTAAATGCTTCTGATAGGTTTGCTCAAGAAACTCATCGAAAGTATCACCCCTTAGCGGAAAAGAACTAGTCTGACTATGAATAAAAGAAGTAACATTGAAGATTTCATACCACGAATATTAGAATTATATAAAAAAGGAATGTCCACTCCTGAAATTGAAGAATTACTCCATTTGCCTGTTTCACAAAGACAAGTGCAAAGAATAATTAAAAAGTTCGGATTAACAAGAACCAAGAGTGAATCATTTAGGTTAGCTATCAGAAAAGGCAGAAGGAAGTTCAAACGGCTAGGTCCTGGAATGGGTGCTAAAGAATTCAGGAAAGGAATAACTTTAACTTTAAGATATGCTGCATTTAAAAGAGATGGATTTAAATGTACTCTATGTGGTTATGATGTTGAAGATGGAGTGAAGTTGGAGGTGGATCATATCGTACGACCGATTAATAGTGGTAAGAATACTCTAGAAAACTTAAGAACTATTTGTTCAGCTTGTAATATTGGGCGGTGGCATGCTGAGCAAAAACATCCCTGACTGCACTACCTGTCATACCCTTCGCCACAGCTTTGCCACAGATCTGTTATCAAAAGGAGCGGATTTGAGAACAGTGCAAGAGTTTTTGGGACACAAAAATGTGGCTACCACTCAAATTTATACCCACATTACCAAACCTTTCATAGAAGTCTTCATGGAATAAAAAGTTAAAAATGAGGTGGCTTGCTATTGACAAATCGGCCTGGTTTGATCCACTATAAGAATAGTGCAAGAAATTATCTCCTATTTTAAAAACAGCAGGAAGAACTTGATTAATCTGTTGCTTTTGGCCATTCTGGTTTTGGCAGTGCCTTTGGGTTTTAATCTGGCCCGCCAGCAGCAGATTTTAAAATCCCGGGCTGTTGCTGCCCCGATTGTCTTTACCGGAGATAATGTTAAGTTAAAAGACGGTAAATGGTTTGCCCTAAAGCCCAAAATTAACCTGCAACTGACTTCTGATTTGGGTCCTCCCATCCAGAAAGACGAGAAGATCCAGACCAGCGTTCTCCCCTCTTGGCCATCTTTTTTGCCAAAAGGGTTGGTGGAAGAAGTTTATGCCCAGCAGACACACGGTACCATCTTCCAGTCTGTGGTTCCCATTGTTACGGCGGATGACTGGGTGCAGATGCACAGGTCGTTCGGGCGCGGCTGGAATGCCCTGCATGGGCCAACATGGATCTTCATTGGCCCGGGCTTCGGCGGCTGGCTCACGCCACAAC
This sequence comes from Candidatus Daviesbacteria bacterium, assembly GCA_016183225.1. Classification (GTDB taxonomy): domain Bacteria; phylum Patescibacteriota; class Microgenomatia; order Daviesbacterales; family UBA10151; genus UBA9644. The sequence continues at coordinate 2,642 of JACPEZ010000023.1, read as the reverse complement.
AGGCGCGGACCATCAAGGACCGCCTTCGGGCTCAAGGTATGGGTGACATTGCCAACCAGATGGACTCCGAGGACAACGAGAACAACCCGCCAGCGAGCATCTTCAGCGCCTTGTGGCGCTATGTCTGGGAAGACCGCTACAAGCAGGTTGCGCAGATTATTCTTGACGTGGCCCACAGTCAAGACAATCAGCCTGTTACTTCTAATGACCAGATAGTGGCTATGACGCCCGAGGTCAAGGAGTGGATGATTAGCCAGATGGGTGGGCCGCCGGGTAGCCGGGCTTGGGCAGGGGACCGCTTTGTTAAAGATCCGGTTTACCTTACCAGGATGCAGGAGATGGGGTTTCGGCTTCCTCTGGAAAATTGGCCTAATAATCTCTCCGGACTTACAGATGCCTTAGCCGCCCAGTTCGGCGCCAAGTATCCGGATCTTGCAGGTCCAAATCCAAACCCTCCGGGGTGGACGCTCCGCCAACGGCTGCTGGCATGGTATCGGCGGGCCATTTTGGCCGGGGATCTGGGCCGGGCAAGAGAGTTCGCTACCCTTGCCGGGGCGTTTCCTTCTCCCTCCCCTTCCCAACCTCCTCCTTCACAACCTCCTCCTTCCCAACCTCCGGGTAATGCAGTTTGCAGCGCCTTTGCGCCGGGTGGTTTGGTGGATACGGGTGAGCTCGGCCCCGGCGGCATAAAAATCTGGACCACTCCTGATTATCGGGGCGTAAGAAGAGCTTTGAATGTGACCCGCTCCCCTGCCAATGCCGCTATTACTCCGGCAAGCGCCCCTGCCATGCAATTTGAACCGGCTGCCGACCAATCCGGCAATTTCTTTATGGTTATTCCAGACAATCAAAGCACTGACAGTGTCAGCGAGTTTACGGTTTCTGCCGAAGTGACATCCGGCCAGAGCCGCTCTTCCTGCACTCCCTTTATCATCCGCGTTCCCAAAAAGCCTGCCGACACTTCCTGTCCGGCCGAGATCAAATCCACTCAATCCAGAATGAGCATCAGCGGAGCGGGCAGCTGGGCTACGGCCAAAAACATCAATCTTGGTCAGAGCGTATTTGTGGCCGGCTTTCGTGATAACAAGACCGTGGCGCCGGAGGGCGACATGATTTTGGAGGCGACCGGACCGGAGGGCAATCCGGAGAGCCAGACTCAAACTCTGATCACGACCGGAAATATTGCCAGTTTTACACCCGAATTGAAAGGAAGATACATCATCACCGCCAGGAAAAAGGGCGTGGCCGAGAATCAGAGCAGATGTATGGGGCAGGCTATCTTAACTGTCAACGAGGCCACCGTAACCACGGTTTCCTTTAGGGTGGCTGAAACGAAAAAGGGTCTGGAAGAGACGGAGTGGCTGCCTTATACGGAAGAACCCATGGAAACAGTCTTTGAGTTTCAGGATAAAACTCCCGGTCCCAAACAGATCTGGGTAGAATTTCTGGCCTCCAATGGCAAGACATCCAGAAAATCCGCTGACATTCGTTTACTTGGTGCTGATCCGGTCATCACCAGCTGTTCTTTGAATTTTGAAGGCAGCAATGTGGTGTTTGATATCAAAGGCAGCGGTTTTGGCACGGATAAAGGTACGGCCAAAACCGGCGAGCAAAACTTACAGGCAAGAGAGTGGAAAGATGCCTCGATGAAGCTGGTTTTTCCCAATGCCCCGGTTGGTCAAAGCTTCCCCATTACGCTGACTAATATTAATGGCCAGACCGGTGAAGGCCAATGCTCCGCCGCCTCATCTATTTCTTTAGGAGCCAAGGTGTTTTGCCGGGCGCCTTCCGGCCATGATACGGACAATGTGGAAATGATTCTGGCCGGTCTTTTTCCGGGAGCTAAAAAAATCAAAGAAACGGTTAAGATCGACCGCAGCGGCAATATTCAAATGACTCAAAGACTGGAAGAAGGCAAAAAATATCAACTTTCTTTAAAAGCTCCCAAGAGCTTGCGCCGGGTGACCGAGGAGTTTACCGCCGTCTCCGGCACCACCAATATTCCCAATTTTACCCTGCCGGTCGGGGATATTTTCCCGGTTGATGCAGGCGACGGCAAGATCAATTCCCTGGATAAGGCTGAATTAAACAGGCAATGGATTGCCGGACAATCGGCCAGCGGCCGCTCCGGAGACTTTAACCGCGACGGCCGGGTTAACTCCATTGACTGGGCCTGCATGAGATTTGATTTTGGTCAGGAAGATGCCTCGGAGCCTGCTCCGGGAGTGCCTGCTGCTTCACCTTCACCCTCTCCCTCTGCTTCTCCTTCACCCGTCCCCAGTCCCTCTCCCTCCAGCGAAATTTGCAATCAGGTCATCACTCCAGCCACCAATAATCAAACCGATGAATGTCGAGAGTTTCCCACTTCTTGTATTCCCGAGGGCTGGACAAGAGTGGATAGTTGCAAATAAATAATTTGGAGTATACTAAATATTATGGATAATCAAGAATCGGCTCCACAAAAGAAATGGTTTGGCGGACCGAAAATAATTTTTGTGATTTTGGGGGCGGTACTACTAATAGAGATTGTTTATGCGGTCTGGGTTTTAAATACCCCCGCTCCGGTTCCTCCTCCGGAAACTGTGTCTTTGCCAAAGACGGTGTCGCTCTCACTCTACTCCCCTCGTAGTGAGTTTAAGAAG
>JACPEZ010000001.1 GCA_016183225.1 Candidatus Daviesbacteria bacterium | reverse complement strand
CGCTATCTCCGTTGTTGATTTTGACGGCACCAACAAGGCAGTGATTTTCGCCGGCAGTTTCCTGGATAATTTTGTTTTTCTCTGGCCGGATAGTTCGAGGTTAGTTATTATTAGCTCTTTCCCGACTCCAACAGCCTCGGAACCTAATTTGTATGGAATAAATCTGAGATAAATTAATCTAATTAATCTAATTTCTAAAATTATTTAGGTCAATTAGAAATTAGTAATTAGAAATTCTGTTATATTTTGATCTTTTTAATATATCTTGTGACTAGGTTGCGGGACTAGTAAAATGTCCCCGTCATGTTTAATTTTTCCAAGCGCGTTGGCATTGATCTGGGCACGGCTAATTCCCTGGTTTATCTGGCCGGTGAGGGTATTGTTTTAAACGAACCAACCGTGGTGGCTATTTCAACTGATGATAATCGGGTTTTGGCTGTGGGCAATGAGGCCAGGGAAATGCTTGGTCGAACCCCGGGTAACATTATTGCCTCGCGTCCCATGAGAGATGGAGTAATTGCCGACTATGTCATCACCGAAGCTATGATCCGTTATTTTTTGGATAAAGTGTGCGGCCAATCCCGGATTTTTAAGCCGGAGGTGATGGTGTGCGCCCCCGCAGGGGTGACTTCCGTTGAAAAAAGAGCCATTTTGGATGCGACTCTTTCTGCCGGGGCCAAAGCGGCTTTTCTGATAGATGAACCGCTGGCTGCCGCTATTGGCGCCAAAATTCCCATTGCCAATCCTTCAGGCAACATGATTGTGGATATTGGCGGGGGAACCACGGAAGCGGCAGTAATCTGTCTGGGCGGGGTGGTTGTTCACTCATCAGTTAGAGTGGGGGGCAATAAAATTGACGAGGCGATCCAAACTTATATCCGCAAAAAATACAGTCTGGTGATTGGCGACCGGATGGCTGAAGAGATTAAAATTAAAATCGGTTCAGCCACTCCTTTAAAACCGGCAGAGGCCATGAAAATGGAAGTGCGGGGCAGAGACGGTGTGACAGGATTACCGCGCACTATTGAAGTGACCTCTGATGAGGTGACAGAGGCTATCGCGGATATCACCAAAAAAATAGTGGGGGCGGCCAAGGGAGTTTTGGAGCAGGTTCCTCCGGAGCTGGCATCCGATATTATTGACAAGGGGATTGTAATGAGCGGGGGGACATCGCTGCTTCGCAATCTGGATAAGCTGTTGACAGATTCGCTTGGAGTGCCGGCAGCTTTGGCGGAAAATCCGTTGTTTTGTGTGGCATTAGGCACAGGCATGGCCCTTGAGAACCTTGATCTTTACAAAAGATCAGTCAGTAAAAGATAATTACTTCATGATTATCGGATTTGATGGCTCCCGGGCCTTTTTGTCTGTCCGCAGCGGCACGGAAAATTATTCTTTTCAACTTTTAAAAGCTTTAGCCAAAATTGACCATAAAAATAAATATAAAGTCTATTTACGTTCGCAAGGCCCGACCTTGCGAGGCTGGCCGTCTAATTTTCAATTTTCAATTCTCAATTTTCAATTTTTGTGGACGCAAAGAGGTTTGGCATTGCAGACATTTAAAGATAAGTTAGATGTTTTGTTTGTGCCTGCCCATACTTTGCCTGTAATTCGAAAACCCGGGCTAAAAACAGTCGTTACGGTCCATGACTTGGGTTCGGAATATCTTCCTCAAATGCACCAGATTAAGCAAAGATTATATTTATCTTTTATGCAAAAGGTTCAGCTTCAAGGAGCTACTAAAATTATAGCCGTATCAAAAGCGACCAAAGATGATCTAATAAAAAAAATCGGTCTTGACCCTCAAAAAATATCAGTAATTTATGAAGGTTATGATAAAAAACTATTTAAACCTCACTACTCACTACCAGCTACCAACTACTTTCTTTTTGTTGGTACGGTTCAGCCAAGAAAAAATCTGGAAAGGATAATAACAGCTTTCAGTCATCAGCTTTCAGTTGACAGACTGGTTATAGCAGGTAATAAAGGATGGCTATCGGATAAAATTTATGATTTGCCTAAAAAATTGGGAATAGAGAAGAGAGTGAAGTTTTTGGGATATGTGCCTGATGGGAAGTTGCCGGCGCTGTATTCAGGAGCAATAGCCTTGGTTTTTCCCTCTTTATTTGAAGGTTTTGGCCTGCCTATTTTGGAAGCCCAGGCTTGTGGCTGTCCGGTTATAACCTCAAACGTTTCATCAATGCCCGAAGTAGCAGGTAAGGGAGCTATTTTAGTAGATCCGTATAATATAGATGATATAGTAAAGGGGATGGAAAGAGTCAAGAGTCAAGAGTCAAGAGTCAAGATAATAAAAGCGGGGTTTGAAAATATCAAAAGGTTTAGTTGGGAGAAGTGTGCCAGGGAAACATTAAAAATACTATCATGAAAAAATATATTTTGGGGGTAAAAATTGATGATGTGAATATGGATGAGGCGCTGGAAATAGTGCATCAGTGGCTTCAAAAATCAGAGAAAAGATATATTGTCACTCCCAATCCCGAATTTATTATGACTGCCCAAAAAGATCCTGAATTTAAAGAAACATTAAATAATGCGGATTTATCTATTCCTGACGGAGCAGGTCTTAAGCTGTCCGGCCGGATTAAAAATATTGTTGCCGGTGTCGATTTGATGGAAAGATTAGTTGATAAATCAAGAGATTGGGGCGTTACAGTAGGCCTTTTGGGTGGTGGCCCAGGGGTAGCAGAAAAAGCTGCCGAGTGCTTACAAAAAAAATATCCAAAAATCAAAATAGATAATATTGCTCCTGACATCTTATTTGTGGCTTTTGGGGCACCCAAACAGGAAAAATGGATTGTCCAAAATTTACCTAAACTAAAAGTTAAAGTAGCTATGGGGGTAGGCGGAGCCTTTGATTATCTCTCCGGCAAAGTACCCAGAGCGCCGGAGTTTTTGAGAAGTTTAGGATTGGAATGGTTGTTCAGGTTAATCATTCAACCGTGGCGAATCAAAAGACAAATGGCTCTTTTGCGCTACCTCTGGTTTGTGTTAAACTCAAAATAACATGATTATTACCAAAACACACCAGGATTTAAAAGATGTGCTGCTGGAACCTCAAGCCCCGGGGGCGAAAGAAGCTTATTTTATTCTGCCGGCAGAAAATCAAAACATTACCGTCATCATGTCCGGTAATAACGGCAGAGAATTTAACAAAACCCACGGACACTTTCATAAAGCGGAGGTAGTGGAAATTTTTCAGTGTCTGTATGGGCAAGGTCTTTTAATTATGCAGCGAAACGATGAAATGGGGGAGGCAAAGGAGTTTAAGGTGGTAACTCTTTCCGCAGGGAAACAGATTACTGTGCCGGCCGGTTTTGCTCACTGCGCCGTTAATACAGGCAAGAATTTTTTAGTGATTTTAGATAATGCTTCTTCTTCACCTCAAGCGCTAAGTTATAAATTAATTAAACAAAAACACGGTTTTGCCTATTATGTGGTGGAAAAAAAGGGTGAGATTGCTTTTGAACAAAATCCCAACTACGCGGTTCATCCGCAAATATCAACAGAATAGCCTGTTCTAAAAAGATAATCTACGCTAATTAGCAAATTACTGGAGTGGAGCGCTAATTGGCTGTTCTTTTTGGGTGATGCCCAAAAGCCATAATACGGCTTCTTTTTTATAGCGACGGTCACCCCTAGAGTTGATCCTGATGGCCGGCAGTTTGCCTCTTTTACCCCATCTTTTAATAGTTAAAGGAGAAACTCTTAAAACTTCAGCCACTTCGCGAACTGTTAGAAGATCGGGTAAATTCTCAAGTGATAACTTATCAGCCATTCTGGTATTTTATATATCACACCCCCAAAGACTATGTCAATCCCTCAATTTCATTCGGGGTTGACCCTGAGCGAACAGGCAAGATAAATTCATAGGAGAAAAAAGAAACAGAATTTGGTATAATTTATATATGTATAATTGGTCAACAGATGAAAAAACCTTCAAGAAAAAATACCCCAAAGAATATAAACTCTGGCGATTAACTCAGTTGATAAACTATGGTTTGGACGGGGAAAAACTCAACAGGGAGGAGGTAAAACGAGCATGGCCAAAAATAAAAAACAGGCTGGATCCTTACAAAAAAAGGGCTCTGGAATTTTTGCTTTGGAAAAAACTATCCTCACTGTCAAACAATTTAACTTTCTGGAATGTATCCGGAACGAGAAGCAGATAATCAAAAGATTTTATCTAACCGGCGGTACCGCTCTGGCCGAGTTTTACTTAAAACATCGGCTTTCCGATGACATTGATTTATTTAACGAAGACCAAGAGATAGATCAAAAACTGGTTGAAGTTTTCTTAAGGAAAATATCCCCGCGGCTTAAAGTTGTCAAGATTAAAAAAAGCCAGTTCTTAGGATTAGTCAGTTATAAATTAGTATTTAAAGACAAACAAGAGCTAAAAGTTGATTTTAATTTTTATCCTTTCCCCAGAATTGCCAAGGGACAAAAATATCACGATTTGGAAATTGACAGCATTTATGATATAGCTGCCAATAAGGTTCATACTCTGTTTATGAAACCGCGAGCCCGCGACTACATTGATCTATATTTTATTTTAAGCCAGTTTAAATATGATTTGAGTAAGCTGATTTTGGATGCCAAAGCCAAATTTGACTGGCATATTGATCCTGTCACCTTAAGCAGTCAGTTCTTAAAAGTTAAAGGTTTTCCAAAAAGCGAGTTTCCCCAAATGTTGGTAAAATTTGATCAAAAACAAATGGAGGATTTTTTTGTCAAGCTGGCCAAAAGTCTGGAAAAAGAGATTTTTAAATAAATAATCATTAACTCCACGACCGCATCAATAATGTTATGTTAATACCCTGAATTCCAAAGTCTTACCCTCATGGCCAATCCTCGCGGTCAACGCGTTCAAAATCTGATGTCTTACCATAAAAAGCTTTTTCATCAGACTTTGACCATACTCCAAATATGTCTTTAAAGTTTGCTACTTTGGTTTTGGTAATAGATTTAACCATTTTTTGGTTCATAATGAACTATATTACAGTTCATAAAACCCTATTGTCAACTCCTCAAATTGTTGTATTGCTCTTTTAATTGATTTAGTATGAAGATATGGCTAGGAATCAATACAGAGCCGGATATGAATATTTGTTAGCCTACAAAATTACCATTCCCATTTATGATTACACTGTGATTTTTTGTAAAAGATATCGCCAACTTCTTTCTTCCTCTCGTACCTTTGACCAAATGGTTCAGGCAGCCAGATCAGGAACTCAAAATATAGCCGAAGGCAATCAGCAGGCCAGTCTTGAAGGTTATATCAAGTTGATCGGAGTCAACAAAGGTTCTTTGGAGGAATTATTAAAAGATTTTTTGGCCTTTGCTAGGCAAAATCAAATCCAAGTTTGGGAAAAGGATAGGGTAGAAAGGGAAGTGAGGGAATTAGGGGAAGTATGGGAAATCCTGAAAAGGACCCCGACTTTACCTGACTTCCCCAACTTCCCTGATTTACCCAGCGATTTAACCAAAGCCGTTAATTTGATGATTACCTTGATAAATCAGGCTATTTATTTGCAAAAAAAGCTCCAGCAATCTTTAGAAAAAAAGTTTGTGGAAAAAGGAGGCTTTAGAGAAAACCTCTTTAAAAAGCGCCTTGATTACAAAAAGCAAAGTTAATTATTGCAACTCAACTGTTGCCCCTGCTGCTTCCAGCTTCTTTTTAGCCTCTTCTGCGGTAACCTTGTTAACCGATTCTAAAACAGGTTTGGGAGCGGCTTCCACCAGATCCTTAGCTTCTTTTAAGCCCAAAGTTGGCACCAGTTCCCGAACTGCTTTGATAGCCCCGATTTTATTGGCTCCGGAGGCTGTTAAAATCACATTGAAAGTAGTTTTCTCTTCCATCGGCTCGCCCGCCGAAGCTGTAGCGGAGGCGGGGCTCGCCATTGCTACCGGTGCCGCAGCACTTACTCCAAATTTATCTTCCAGAGCGTGCACCAAATCTGCCAGTTCCAAAACAGAAAGTTTTTCAATCTGTTCTATAATTTTTTCTAAACTAGCACTCACTGGTTTAACAGTTTTCTTTGGTTCTTCAACTTTTTCCTCTTTAACTTCTTCTTTAACTGGTTCAGGTTCTGGTTGTGGAGCAACCTCTTCTGCTACTTCTTCAGTTTTTACTTCTTCAACTTGATTTTCTTGTGTTTGATCATCTGCCATATTTTTGAATTTAGAATTCAGAGTTTAGAGTTCAGAATGTTTTAGAATTTAGAATAATTCTAGATTCTAAATTTAATTCTTAATTCTGCATTCTGAATTCTGAATTTTATTCACCTCCTTTCGATATCCTGATTTGATCCAATGCATATACCAAATTTCTTAAGTTAGCTTGCAATACACCCACCATCCCTTGAAGTGGACTGTTTTGGCTCTTAATTCATCTTTGGAAGGCAGCGTAGCAAGTTGTAAAATTTTGGCTTCATCAAGGGCTTCCTGTCCCAAGAATCCATTCTTGACTTTTCCCAAAGCAGCATCTTTTAAAGTCTTAACCAAAAGTTTAATAGGGGATATTTCATCATCATAGCTAAAAAGAGTGGCTGTTGGGCCTTCAAACAAGACTTCCGACTTCCGTCTTCCGTCTTCCGCGGTAGTCGGTAGTCGGTAGTCGGTTAGCGATTTTTCCAACAAAGTATTTTTGGTAATGGTAAACTCACCCTGAACTTCAGCCAGCTTTATCCGTAAATCAGAAAGCTGTTTCATGGTCAGGCCTTTGTAATCGGCAAAAACCACTGATTTGGCCCGCGAGAATTTCTCACTTAAATTTTGTACTATTTCCTCTTTTTGAACTCGTGTTTTTGGCATTTTTTGCTTCAAGCAGGATTTCGTTTGGCACCTGCTGTCTTCAGCTTTTGTATTGTATTAACTTGCCGGCGGTTTGTCAAGGCTTAAAGATTGGGCACAAAGATCCAGTATCCCGTACCGGACGGTACAGGACCGCCGGTGGCTTTGGCCGGCGCAGAAACCCAAACTCCGGTGGCCCCGACTTTACCCAAATTTTTGGAAATTATTCCCAAATCCAGCAGATTAACTACCCCGTCTTTATTTAAATCGGCCAGCTCATTCCAGGTGACTAAAGCCAGCTTGGCCAGGTCATAGTCCGCGGTGGTGACCGTATTATCTTCATTCAAGTCACCGGAGGTTAGGATGATCGGATCGCCGCCATTTAATCTGGTCACATTGGGAGAGATGGTAAAAGCCGAAGAGGTGGCAATTTGGGATGGGCCTTTTAAAACAGCGTAATAGTTTCTGCCGGAGCTTAAGCCTGCCAAAGACAAATCGTTAAACTCGCCCGTTGCCGGTAAATCTACAGTGAAACTTAATAAAAAAGTGGGGTTATTGACTAAGTTTTCCAAAATCCCCACAAATAATTTGCCTGTTTGATTATTTACAGATCTTCCTTCCAGCGCCACTTTTCCGGATAAAGTTGGACCAAAGGAAGTGGTGGTGGTCATGGAAGGTTCGGGACTGGGTGAAGCAAGACGAGCTCGTGAAGTTGGGGACGGAGCCGGGATTGGAGACTCTACGATTAGCTTGGTTGTTTTGGGTGGCGCAGCCTTGGAAGTTAAAGTTTGCTGCTGGGAAATAAGATAGGAGCCAACCGGAATGGCCAGAAGAAGCAGAATGTAGCCCCCTAAAAAAATTTTAGATTTTAAACTGTAAAACATGATAATCTATAAATAGTGTATCTAAAAATTTTACTTAATTCCATAGTAGGTTTGATCTTGATTCTGGTTTGGCTGCAATTTGTTAACATCCGGGAGATTTTTGCTGCTCTTTCCAAAATTAATCCTTTGTCTGTGGCGCCGGTTTTTGTCTTTATGTTTTTGTCGGCCTTTTTAAGAGCCTTAAGACTTAAAGTTTTTCTTGCCGAAATTAAAAAAATCCCTTTAAAAGACCTTGTTTTGTTAAACGGTTTCGCCATGATGCTCAATTTTTTAATTCCCATCAGGGCAGGGGAGGTGGCTAAAGGAGTTTATTTAAATTTAAGATTCGGTTTGAAGCTGGGTAAGGCTATTATCTGGATTTTTCTGGACCGGTTTGTGGATTTTTTAGTGGTGCTGATTGCAGCGGGTATTTTATTCTTCCTGATTCCGACCGCTCTTAATATAACTTTTATAACGATTATAACGGTTATATTTTTTATTGCTTTACTGCTAGCCTATTTAGCCATTTTTCAAAGAGATTTTACTCAAAAAATCATTAGTTTTTTGATGCATCTCTTAATATTTAATCGTATTAAGATATATTTTGAGCGTTTTAGTAAATTCATTTTAGACTCTTTTTCCGTATTAAAAAGGCATCCCCGCGATTTAATGCTGATGACAGCAGTTACTGTTTTAGCCTACGGGGCAGACGGGGCCATCTGGTATTTTGCCTTTCAGGCTCTTGGCTCGGGTCAAAATTTCGCCGCTATGTATCTTGGGCAGCTTCTTTCCGCCTTAACTTACCTGATACCGGCAGCTCCGGGCTATGTGGGATCGGCCGAGGCTTCCGGTCTGCTGATTTTATCGGGAGTGCTGGGCGTGAAAGTAAATCTGGCATCGGCCATTCGGGCTTGTATCTGTTTTAAGTTTAAAAATTGATCTGGGGGTAATTTTTAAAAAGGCTTTAAAGAGAAGCTAAATCCAGTTTGACTGACGGTCCCATGGTGGGGGATAAAACTACCTTTTTAATTCTGGTTTTGCCAATGGTTTGCAAAACAGTTTTGACATTAGCCTCAAGTTCGCTGTCGGGCTGGTTTAATTTACCCAGAGCCAGATGAATTACCGGAGTTTTGACTTCTGTTTTATACTCTGTTTTGCCTGTCTGGAAACTCTCTATGGTTTTTTCGATGTCATCGGTAATGGTGTTGTTTTTGGGATTTGGCATCAAACCTCTGGGTCCTAAAATTTTGGCTACTTTAGTAAGTTTAGCCATCCATTGCGGAGTGGTAATTACCAGATCAAAATCAATTTTGCCCTTTTGGATCTGTTCTAAAACTGCATCATCTCCCTCGTAGCTTAAAATTTTTAACTTTTTGCCTGCGTAATGAGGCAGGGAAACCAGACCGCGGATGCCTGTTTGGATAGTGTTAATGTGAGCTTCCAGGGTGCCGTTAAATTTGGAGTAAGACATTTTTTTGACCAGTTCAAGCGCCTCCGGCAGGGGATAAGATTTATTTCTGTCTAAATCTTTACCGGCTTCAAGGTATTTTTTTGATCTTTTTTGGGAAGTAACTGGTTTCTTTGCTTCAGTAGTTTTTTCTGTCTTCTTTTCTTCTTTTCCAGCCAGAGGCTGGTCGTCCTTTGGACGATCTTCAATTCCCAATTCTTCCTTTAATTTCTCCACCAACTTATCAGAATCATCAATTGTTTTTATTTTAGTTTTACCCATAGACTCCTTTCAGTCGTAAATCCGAAATTCGAATTTCGAAATTCGAAAATTATAATTTGTTTCGTGCTTCGATATTCGTGCTTCGAATTTATTGCACTTTCACGCCCATAGAGCGTGCAGTTCCTTCCACTATTTTCATGGCAGCTTCCAGATTTTTAGTATTTAAATCCGGAAGTTTGGCCTCGGCAATTTGTTTAACTTGGGCCGCCGTTAAAGTCCCCACAGGCTCTTTTAAGGCATTGCCCGAGCCTTTTTCCAGATTAAGAGCTTTTTTAATCATTTCGGCCACCGGCGGCTCTTTGGTAATAAAGGCAAAAGTCCGGTCCTCATAAACCGTGATCACCACCGGTAAAATATTGCCCTTTTTTTCAACGGTTTTGTCGTTAAAAGCCTTGACAAATTCCATAATCGGCAAACCGTGCTGGCCCAAAGCCGGCCCCACAGGAGGAGCAGGAGTGGCCTCCCCTGCAGGAATATTTAATTTAATTAATGTTTTAATTTTCTTAGCCATATTTTTAATAAATTCGAAATCTTAATTTCGAAATCCGAAACAAATTCAAATTTTGAAAATTCTAATTTCAAAAATTGTTTCGTGCTTCGATATTCGAATTTCGTGCTTCTAGATTTTCTGCACTTGCAGAAAATCTAACTCCACCGGGGTTTCCCGGCCAAAAATAGATACCAGTACTTTGATCTTGCCTTTTTCCCCATCCACCGAATCAACCTTGCCGATAAATTCGGCAAACGGCCCGTCCACAATCTTGACTGTGTCGTCGGCGGCAAAGACCTGTTTGTACATGGGAGCCTGTTCCTTGGTAAATTTGACAATGGTGGCTACTTCGCCATCGGAAATGGGAGTGGGTTTGTTGCCCATGCCCACAAAGGCGGTTACCCCGGGAGTGGTGCGCACGGCCAGCCAGGAAACATCGTTTAAGACCATTTTAACCAGGATATAGCCGGGAAAAAGTTTTTCCTTGACCTCGGCTTTTTTGCCGCCCTTAATTTCTATTTTATCCTGCATGGGTACCAGAATTTCCAGGATTTGTTCTCCCAGATGCTCGGACTCGATCCGCTGTTTAAGCGTGGCTGCCACTTTGTTCTCGGTATGCACAACGTACCATTTAGCGTCCATAGTTTTTGATTAAAAAGTCTGTCAGGAGGGTCAGGATATAATCCAACCCGCCTAAAACCGCTCCCACCGCAAAAGCTACCACTATGACTAAAATAGTGTATCTGACGGTTTGCTCTCTGGTGGGCCAGACCACTTTGTTAAGTTCCCCACGAACTTCTTTTAAAAAATTAAATATATTGGGCATTTTAGATATTAAAAAAGGGTCTATTATTAGACCCCATTTGTCAAGATACAATCATCTTGACTGATTGTATTAAGTATTAAGTATAACAAAGAACTAGGGGAATGGCAAGAGGTGTTTATACTCGTTGATTAGCCATCAACCTGGATAGGTGAGTCATAGCCGCTCCAGAGGCTGTTAACTGTCTATCAGCCACAGTGTCAATACCCGTATCTGCTGCCATGGTTCCAGATAGCAGTTCCATTCTAGTATTATGTGCTTGCTCAAAAAAAGCAAAAGCAGCTGATTGACCTTCCAAGCTATTAAATCTGGCTGCTCTTGCTAATAAGGTTTCAGTTTCACTAGGTGGTTGTCCCTTCTCTTTTCGTACTGCTCTACGATATGCCAATTCAGCCCGTAAAACTATGCGTATTTGTCTGCTATTAACATGACTGCCATCTGGACCACCAAGTGTGTTCCATGCCCCACCAACCCTTTGTTGTAAGGGTAAGATCCTGTCCACAAAAGATCCCTGTGCATTTTCGATTCTAGTTGGTGCTTCAGTTGTCATATTTATTTCCTGTTTGCAGCTTGGATGTCTGCAGATGATGGACCAATTATACCATTTCCATAATTTACTGAT
>JACPEZ010000021.1 GCA_016183225.1 Candidatus Daviesbacteria bacterium | reverse complement strand
CAGGTAAAATCACCATGGGTAATGATAACAGATTTACTCTGGATTCATCTTACGGGACAGGTTCGGGAATAATAGTGATTGACGGGCAGGCTTCAATGGGCAATGAGAATAAGCTTTTGGGTACAGGCGAAGGAAACAGTATTTTGGCGCTTTTGACAACATACGATTCAAGAAATAATAATAACAGCGCCATCACAATTGGCAATATAGGCAATACAGGGGTATTTTATGCCGATAAAGGAATTATTGATCCCGGTAATGAAAATCAATTTAAGGAAATTACAGCCTGGAAAATAAAAATAACCAATGAGTCTGTCATAGATTATGAAACAGGTTTAGCATCCATTCTTTTCTCATCAGGTCCATCTGGATCATACTCTTTAGTTAAAGGCACTTATCAAATCAAATGAAATATGGTACTTTTAAATTATGGCCAAACTGTCCGTTGGTTTGGATATTGGTTTTTTTTCCATCAAAGCGGTTCAGCTTGACCGCAGCGGCAATCAACCTAAACTGATGACTCTGGGAGCGATGCCAACCCCTTTACCAGGGATGATCTCCGAGCAGGACTCCGACCTTGAAAAAGTGGCGGAAACCATCAAAAGGCTTTTTGCTAACTTCGGGTTTAATACCAAAGAGGCGGTGGTTGCTCTGCCCGAAAACAAAGTTTTTACCCGGGTGATTGATGATTTGCCGTACCTGACGGACGAAGAGCTTTCATCGGCCATAAAATATGCGGCCGAGGAATTTATCCCCATGCCTTTATCCGACGTGAATTTAAACTGGCAGGTTTTGGCCAGATCGGACGGCAAAAACAAAAACTCCAAAACCATAGTTTTGGTAATTGCCTCTCCCAAAATGGCAGTGGAGAAATATGTTAAAGTGCTCTCTCTGGCCGGGATAAAAGCTAAAGCTCTGGAAACCGATCTGATTGCCATTACCCGCTCGCTGGTGGGCCGCAACCCCTTTTCCCCGAGCACTTTAATTATCCAGCTTGGCGCCACTTCCACTGATTTGGCAGTGGTTTCTCAAGGACTAATCTGGCTGACCAGGTCAATTTCTACAGGAGGCATAGCCTTAACCAGGCAATTGGCGCAGCAATTTAATTTTGAGGTTGCTCAAGCCGAGGAATATAAAAAAGTTTACGGATTAAGTCAGGATCAGTTGGAGGGAAAAGTGTTCGAGGCCATGAAGCCCCTGGCCGATATTATTGCCACCGAGGCAAAAAGAATAACGCAGGCTTTTGACACTAAATATCCTCAAAATCAGATCAAAAGAGTGGTTCTGTCCGGAGGAGGCGCCAAAATGCCCGGTCTGGTGATATATCTGGCTAATTCCCTGGGTTTGGAAGTGCAGGAAGCTGATCCATGGTACTCCGTTATTAAAGAAAAAGGGATGGAAGCCAAACTGGCTACTGTGGCTCCGCTTTACTCCGTGGCAGTAGGGCTTGCGGAAAGGGAGGATTAACTGTGGCAAAAATTTCCATTAATCTATTACCTCAAGAGTATTTAAGCAATGAAATAAAGCAGGCCAAATTTCATAAGGTGCAACTGCTGTCCTCCGCGGCTATTGTGCTGGTAGCTTTTTTGGCCACGATTGCGGTGGGAATCCGGTATTTACAAAGCCAGAATATCAGGGCAGTGGAAGCTAAAATCGTTGAAGGGGAAGAAAAAGTGATAGAGCTTGCCGGCAGACAAACCTCCCTTTTTCTTATCAAAAACAGACTTTCCACCATTAACCAATATCTGGGAATAACTTCCAAACAGGTGTCCACCTATGCTTTGCTGGAGAGATTGCTGCCTTCCCGGATTGGCATTAGCGCCTTAACTGTGGACCGCTCCGGCGATGCCCAGTTGGTGGCTGTGGTTCCGGACATTCTTACTTTGGACGACCTCATATCTGATTTAACTTCGGACTCCTCCGGTAAAATTTCCCGGGTGTCGGTGGAAAGTTTAAACCGGGGCAGAGAGGATACCTACAGGATTAGTTTAAAGATTCAAACAAAATGAACAAAGATTTAATCAAATTTTATAAAAAATACAGGTTGTTTATTTATCCGGCAGTGGTGGCTGTCTCAAGTCTGATTTTGATTATCTTTGTCATGATTCCCCAGATTGGAACATTTTTTAAAAGCGCCCGTCAGGAGAGCGATTTCAGGGTCAGATCGGAGTTTTTAGATACCAAAGTTTCTGCTCTTGAAAGCCTGGATGAGGCCGGTTTGAGCCGGCAGGTAAGTGATGTTCTTGCCTCTTTGCCCGGAGAAAAAGATTTTGCCGGCGCTATTTACTTGCTTGCGGGCCTTGCTAAAGAAAACGGGTTTACTATTGGCACCTTGACCCTGGGAGCAGGCAGCGGGACTAAATCATCCGCGGGGGAAAGTTTTGGGGCGAGAATGGAGGCTCTCGGACCAAAAAGCCTGCTGGGCAGGTTTTTAAGCGCCATTGAGAGTTCTCCCAGATTGATGAGAGTTACCGGCATAGAGATTTCATCGGCCAGAGGGGGCGATACGATAGAGGTCAGTTTGGCCATTGAAGCGTTGTTTGCTCCCATACCGGTCAATCTGGGTAGCGTTGATTCTCCCATCCCGCAACTGTCTCCTGCGGAAGAGGAACTGATTGCCAGGTTATCGGGCAGCGACTTACCCGAACCGCTGCCTCTTTCCCCCACCGGCAAATCAGATCTTTTTGAGTAAATCAGGCCTTATCTTTTTAGTTTTTTGCAGGGATTTTTCGCTTCTCCATTTGGCTATTGCCCCGTGGTTTCCGGAGAGCAAAACTTTTGGCACTTTTTTCCCCTCAAAAACTTCCGGTCTGGTGTAATGCGGATATTCCAGAAGCCCTGCCGAAAATGATTCTTCCTCCGTAGCTTCTTCTTTTTTTAAAACCCCGGGAATTAATCTAACTACGGAATCAACAATAACCATGGCCGGGATTTCACCTCCGGTTAAAACATAATCCCCGATACTTACTTCCTCGTCAACATAATTTTCAATAAATCTCTGGTCAACTCCTTCATAGTGACCGCAGATAATAATTAAATGGTCTAATTTAGATAATCTTCGAGCATCATTTTGTTTATATGGTTTGCCGGAAGCAGACATTAAGATTAATTTCGAATTTCGAATTTCGAATTTCGAATTTTTTACGGCTCTAGCCAGAACATCAGGTTTCAATACCATTCCTGCTCCTCCGCCATAGGGTCGGTCATCTACTATTTTGTGTTTTCCCTCCCCAAAATCTCTTAAATTAATAATTTCAAAACTAACTTTACTTTTATTCCTTGCTCTTTTTAGAATACTGGAATTTAAGATAGGGTCAAAAACTTCCGGAAAAAGTGTGATGATGGAAATTTTCATTGAGCCGGTTCTGCCAGTTGCAAGTTTACCCTGACGCCCTCGGCAATGGCCCGGACAGTTAAAAGCTTTCTGATGGCTCTGATAGTCCCCCCGCCCTTGCCAATCACCAGTCCCATGTCCGAGGGGTCAACAGTCAAATTTAGATTGATGTCTCCGTCTTGTTTTTGTTCGTCTATTTTAACCTCTTCCGGTTTGGAAACCAGATTGGTCACAATATACTCAAGCAGATCCTTCATTTTTCCTCTTTCTTTTCTTCCTTTGGCTCGCCGGAGCTTTCAGCGGAGGCGGCTGGTTCTACTTCTTCTATTTTTGGTTCTATAGCTTGATTCTTGTCGCTTGATTCTTGCTTCTGCTTTTTCGGTTTTCTTGGCGGCCGCTGGGGGGCTTTGCCAGTCATTCTTAAATATCCGTCTGAAAGCTTTGCCCCCTGTTTGATCCAATGATCAATCCTGTCCTGTTTTAATTTTATTTCATGGGGCTCGGTTAGAGGATTATATGTCCCCAAAAGTTCTATGTATGCCCCTGTTCTTTTGGACCTTTCATCAACCGCCACCACCCGGTAAAACGGCCTCTTTTTTGCCCCAATTCTCATCAATCTGATCTTTAGCATGGAGATAAGTATATCTTAAGCTGATGAATGCGTCAACGATGTTTTTATACGGCTTCTAAATCAGCCAATATTTCTCTTTCAATCCTATCCAGCTCTTCTTGGCTGATAGCTCCCAGATCAATGACTTTTCTCATGTCTTCTGTAGCATCTTTAAAGGCCACTCTGACAGGTTTAGCCACTTGGGTATCAATGTCTCTTTCCACTCCAGAAACATAGGTCCATATTCCTGCTTCAGGGGTTCCACCCCAGCCGATCTCTTTTCTCATTCGGTTAATGGTATAGAGGTTTTTCATTGGTAAATGGCTTTTTAAGCATCTGGTAAAGGCTTCTTGAGAATAGTTTTGCCCAGGAGATAACCTTCTTAAATGTTCAATTCTATGAACCATCTGTTTCCTGTAACTGGGTAGTTGCTTCTCTCCTCCCAAAAGTTCAGCTTTTAGCTCTTCATCATCCTCTCCAGTACACATTACCTTTTTAAGATGAGATAAAGTTAACAGTTCTAACCAGGCTTGATCCTGGGGGCTTTGAAATTGTTTAATATCATCCCCTAGTTTAATTCTATAATCTGTATCTAATGTAAAGTTATAAGGATGTCCATCTATGCTTACACTTACACTAGTGTCATCACCTTGTACTTGTTTGAAGGTTATCGTTTCGTATCCGAGTGATCTTAATGCAGGGTCAGATATAATTAATTGGTAGCCTCTTCTACCAACAGATCTGGTAAATCTAGCTTTGACCTGTTCTCTTAGGTGAGTTAATTGAATATAGATGCTTTCAACCTGCTCTAAACTTAGAAGAGGCCGATGGTAATCAATCTTTGATGATAATTCACCTAGAGTTTCAAGAGAGCTGGTAGGGAACATAAGATACCTAATATCCTTGTTTAAAGCAAACTTTCCAGATTGTCCAGAAAATAATCTTTCAGCTTCTTTCCGTTCTTGGTCTGATAGATCAACATGTGGTTTAACTTGCTCAATAATTAAGTCTTCAGATTTATCAGTCTCGGATAATAATTTTCCATAAAACCATCTGATGATGGCTGCTTTTTCTTCAGGTGAACCACAATTACAAGCTAATACGTCGAAAGATGTATTGCCTGGCATTTCCAAAGGTCTATCAGTAAGTTGAACCCAGCCTTCCCTTAACAGTGTAGCCTTATGTTGCTGCCAGTCGATTTTGGTTAATAATTCTCGTAGTGATGTATTCACCAAATGACGAAGTGGCTCATCTGGGTTTCGGGCAACATTATCTGGCCATGGTAGTCTTCTAATTCGTACATTGAAACGAGCTAAGGCATCAAATGTAGACCAGCCATTCGCGAGGTTTTCATTGTACTCTTCATAAATATTTGCTTGAGACCGATCGTCCCATTCCAATAAACTCATAAACCTTAATGGATTTTTTTGATACTGCAGACGCATTGCTTGTTTTGTTATGCTTTGATAAGTTTCATCTTCTCGTATATTATCAATTCGACTTTCAAATCGATTAAATCTTTTTGATTCCAGCTCATAGGTACTTATTTTGGGATTCTCTTGAAAAAGTTGAGACATTTCTAATAATTTGCCGACTTCCCGCATAGCATCTTGAACTGCAAAAAACTTTCCTAAATAAAAATCATCCACAACTTTGTCTCCATGTATGAAATAAATAAAACTGGTGGAATTTTCATGTAACCACCTTTTTTCTAAACATAAAACCGAGAAAAGCTCCTCTCTGATATCTTGGTGTGGAGTTACTACCATTGCCCAGGTAGCGTTGTAATAGAGACCAACTGCTTCTTCTACAGTTCTAGGTGCATTAAAAAGACTAGCTTCTAATCTTTGCACAACTTCAGTAACCCTACCCTTACTGTCTAACCCCAGTCTGATAAGTTGCTCTATCCTATCTGGAGTCCAACTAGATAAATTTGGTCTAAAAGCTACTGCCTGTTCAGTTTGAGTAATTAATCTGTTTTGGATATCTGGAATATCCACAGCCGGTTGTAATTGTCCTACTAAATCTAAATTATTTAATAGGGGTAGTATTACAATCGGATCTTTAGCCACACTTCTGGCTAATCCCTCAACTAATTTATCTCTTTTTTGAGGTCTGGCATGTTGATAATCTCTTACAAAAGCTACAGTTCTCCTCCATAAGGGTATATCCCCATCATATTTGGCTGGGTTATCAAAAAGGTCTGGAGGGAGACCTAAAGGTTCTCTAGGCCTGTTTTCGAACTCTTGAGTCATAGGGTGTAATTTTAATATATTCTGGTTCCAAAATCAAACTATGGGGTAGATCTCAAAGATTCAAAGTCTTCCATCAATTCTTTTTCCAGCGCATCTAATTCTTCATTAGATAACTCTCGTGCCCCAGTTGCTAAAAGAAAGGCTCGATCACCCTTAAAATGAATTGGTGTTAGTTGCCCTCTCATTCCATGTGTCAGTCCCACTATTTTGGCCACAGAAGAAGTAGTTAAGATATGTCCTTCCCCCCGTAGCGGATCACCAAATCTATCGATCTCTTGCAGTGATGAAAACATGATATTTTCTGCGCCTTGAGTTTTGATGAAAGTTAACACATGTTGTCCTTGGGACATAAAGCTAATCACTTCTCCGGGTGATAAACTGGCAATGGCTAGGCTTCTGCTGCGAGGCCAGCGTTCTCTGGTATAGCTATCCTCAAATAGAACTACTTCCTCGATTGTAAAAAATCTGACCATAGAATCTGTTTGTAAACCTAAGACTTTAGCTTGACCCTTATATATTTTTCTGCGGTCAGTATGATTCATCCAGTGTGCGGCCAGATCACCACACACTTCTGCACCCGGTCTATCAAAAGACATTCTTATTTCAGCTTTTTGTTGTTCAGTGGTCATTGATTGCTCCCCTCATGAATCTCTCGGACGATTGTTTTCAATTCCGACCAAATTCTCACGGCATCGTGCCTATAATAACCTTCTTTCAGCCATAAATCAAGAGCTTGTAAAGACAGTCTTTCTGCATCATTGTTCTTGAGTCCCCAAAGACTTCTCACCTCTCTTACCAGCCGTCTGAAAGTTCCAAATTCTTCCGCACTTAAGGTGAGGACCTCGCTACTGGTGAGTCTGGCTTCTCTTTCTGACAATGCTTTTTCGAGCACATCTACATCAGTCGGTTGATATACCAGTTTATGAACAGAGCCGCTTCCAGGATCAACGATTTCGAATTCTTTATGAGGCAGGTAGGGTCTTATTGAAATTGATTTTTCACCCGAATTTTCTCTTGAATAGGTAATGATATCAAAAACCCTTTCAAAACCAAAATCAAGCGAAGATCTACTAAATCCTTCTTTGGGTTGAGCTACTTTTTCCATATTAAAGATCCAACTGATCGGTTCAGTTCGAAAATCCGTCGCTCTTAACAACCCCGAAGGTAAATCATCTCTAAATCTAAACCCGAAGTACTCTTCAAGTGTGCTTCTCCAGCTAGCAAACTGGACCGGGGTTAAGTATGAGTGAGGTATGGTGATTGTTACTAGTCCTCTGGTTATTCTGTTTAACTCTTGCAGTGCGCTGATTCTTTCTGAATATTCCGCTCTATTGCCGGTCCAATGGACGGCCAAAGAGAAGTCAGTTACATCAAAACATCCAGCAGGGAATGGTGAGCTGGCTGCTTCCGCTGTAATATAATCGCCATCGACTTGTTGTTTCGCTTTAGCCACCTGCAGTATTTCTTTTAACAGATCGACATTGATCACTTTCTCTCCCAAAGTATTTTGTAAAATTCCAGAGCCAGCACCAATACTGCCAATTCTAAGATGGCCTTTTCCGGTAAGTGCCTGATATCTTCGGATAACCTCTGCCACGGCTCTGGCATTTTGTCCAGCGATACCTAATTCTTCTATTTGGGGATAGTATGCGGCAAAGAAATCTGCATTGGTCATACCTTCAAATCCTGCCTCTTGATAAAGTTTGATAATAGCTTTCGCCCCTTTCCCTCTCACTTTGGGAAAGAAATCCATATTTAGATATGTTAAGGGAGTTTTGGGATATAACTCTATCCTGACTCTCGAGCTGGATAAGTGTGATTTTAAAAAGGTTTCTTCTTCTTCTGTTAAAGGTATGCCATCTTGAGCCAGTTGAGATAATAATCTTTTAAACTCTAGAGCTTGGGCAATTCCATGATCAATAAATCCATATCTTAAGGTTCTTGGTTGTTCCGGATTTGTGGTCCGGTAGCTCCAGAGTTCTACAGGGAGTGTTCGATCTCCGGCCTCAACCCTGTTTAAAAACTGCTCCTTATCAGCATAAGTATCCGGGTCATCAAGACCAATCATCACTACTTTCTTGATCTGGTCATTGGCTCTAATGGGTAAGATTGATAAATCAATACCCAGCCGACATGCACGCATGGTAGTGAGCATAAACTGATATTTTGGATCAGTTCGCCAAGCCCGCCTGATCCTTTCCCGTTCAGCTAGTTCTCCAGCCTTTGGTTCAATTGAAACTTTTCCATCTATCTTTAACTCTGCTGCTTCCCCATACCACGACCTCAAATAGTCATATAAGCTTAAAAATGCCAATTCATCTTCCTCCAAAACATCTTCTATTCCTGAAGACACATAAGATTGGTAAAACCCGGAGCCAATAATAACTTTGACATCTCCAGATTTTTTGTACTCATCTAACTGCTCTCTTAATCTGATATATTTACTAGAGTAAAGTCCGCCCTTACCCACCCAATCTTTCTGAAGTGCTCTGTTATGGGAAAGCCTGACCAGCTCATCAACACCTCCTTGTAGATTAAAAAAACACCACAAAGCCAATTTATCAAAGTCAAGTCTAGTCAAGAAATCCTCATCAAATTTAACGTTTTCATCTTGCTCAAGGTTCCATCTGATAAACTGGTCATGAGCTTGGGAAAGTTGCGACAAAGCCTCGTTTGGATTTATAAGAGTGGTAACTTTACTTAACCTTTCTTCTAAAGCTTGTATCCTAGCTTCGGTGATCTTTCTTTCCCGGTCATCTTGCCTTTCTCCAAGTTTTAGTCTTAATTTTTCAATCTCTCTTCTGATATGATTTGGATAATAGTGTTTTCTGATGAGAAGTGGATCTAAGGCAGTTTGACGTAAGAACCCTCTTTTTGATTGATCTTCAATAGTATCATCGAGATAGACATGATTATAAACAGATAGATGAAAAGGTGTGAATGGTACCGGTTCTACCCGGTATTCCACAGGAGCGCGCTGGCCGAATACCTCTTCAAAGGTCCACCTGGTAACTAGTTCTTCTCCGACAAGAAATGTGTGGACGAGCTCTGGATCATTACGCAAAGCCCTGGTAAAATCACCGGGTTGCCTATATCTGTACGGCAAAAGAATTCTCAAAGGAGCGTCATAGTCTTCAATGGAGTTAATAATCACAGTGCCTGTCATGGCAATTCTGGGGGCATTTTCCGGAAGCTCCCTCGAGAGGGCATAAAGCTGTTTTGTACATTCCGCCTCGGGTTCTTTGGCTAATTGAATTTCATCCGCCAATAAAGAATCCAAGCCTAACTTTGCTCTTAAGCTTCTAAACATTGATGGTGTTTCATTGATATCTAATCTACTAAGGAGTTGATACCCCATTATCAAATATCGAGGTCGCAGGGGGGCACCCCGTTGCGCTAGACTTCTAAGCTCACGTTCGCTTTCAACAATTAACACCTCTACCTCTTCTTCGTATTTCTCTTGGATCTCTCTTTTCCAGAGCTCTTTATTAATACCTGAAGGGCAAATTAACACCGTGGCTTTGGCACCAGCTGCCTCCAACGCAAAAACCGCTGCACCGGATTTTCTGGTTCGGGGAGCTCCTATCAGCAGATCGATTCTCCCTACTGATTTGTTGAGAAAGCGAAATGCGTATTCCCTTTGATGGCGTGAAGGAAATTCAGAAAGGGAGACTTCATCCTCATTAGGAACATCTTTTTGACTGCCGGCGATTAAACCTTTTATTCCTGATACAGCCAAGTTTTCAGCTGCAGAAAAGTGTTCAATGAGTTTGTTAATAAAATCTGTTTTAAGGGGGTGCTGGGATGTTTGCTTAATTTCTCGAAGATATCTGAACAGCGAATCAGGATCTTGATTATAAAGCGGTACGGCCGTACTTCTTTCGTGTTCATATAATACTTGGATAACTAAATCATCGGAAAAAAGCTCATCGGGAAGCTCAGGAAGTGGCAGAAATTTTGGTTGCTGTGCTTCTCTTCGATAATGTCTCCTTGGACCTAATATATCACCCAGCAGGCGATAGGTACCACCGATCAAAAGTTGCAGCTCTTCAGCAGTGGCATTTCTATACTTTTTAACAGTCAGCAGTTTCGCCATGGAAAGTTGGGAAAGATAGGGGCTAAATTGATCAATCAGTTGAGTTTCTGTGGCCAATACGCTCCTAGCTCTCCTAGATTTTGTTTCCTCATCTGGAGTTTCCTCAACTTTAATTCCTCTACCTTCACACCAAAGCTTGACTCGTTGTCTAGAGTCCTCATCCGTAATCCAGTAGTTAACCACCAGATGAGGGGTAAACCCCTTTTTCAAACAATCATAGGCAACCTTTGTCTGTTTCTCTGGAGGCCAGCTTTTGAACAATCGTGCAAATCGCTGAGCTGCATAGTGTTCTCCTCTTCTTGTGGTAAAAACAATAGTATAATCTTCATAAGGATTATAATCCCCCCCGAATTTTCTCTCAGTCATGAGAGAATTATACTCTAATTGCCCTATAGTGTCAAAGGTTGGATAATGCTTGCTTAGCTGATTGGTCTTCTGCTTCCTGTTTAGACGATCCTGATCCTTCCCCCTGTTTTTTTCCCTGAATAAATACCCCTACCGTAAACATCTTGGCATGATCCGGGCCGTGGGTTTTTAGAATTTTGTAAAAAGGAGAGATTTTAAACCGCTCCTGCACCACCTCCTGCAAGCGGGATTTGGCATCCCGGGGAGGGCCGGCCTGAATTTCTTTTTCAAACAAAGGCAAAAGAGTAGATTCTATTATTCTTCCTGTTTCCTCCAGGCCTTTATCCAGAAAAATAGCCCCCAGCAGAGCCTCATAAGTATTGGCCAAAAGCTGGGGATTGTCCCGGCCTCCTCCCATCTCCTCCCCTTTAGACATTTTTAAATATTTTCCCAGTTCCAGTTTTCTGGCAACTTGCCAGAGGGATTTGGTTTTAACAATATATGACCTTAAATTAGTCAGATCCCCTTCGTTATCCTGACTTCTGGCCTGAAAAAGATGCCAGGTTACTATCAAAGATAGAACAGAATCTCCTAAAAACTCCAGTCTTTCATTGGAAAGGATATCCAGTTTAACCTCGTTTAAATAGGAGCGGTGAATAAAAGCCTGCTCCAGGAGTTTCGGATCCGTAAATTTGATATTAAGCTTGGATAAAAGCGGGGTAAAGTCAGGCAATTAAATTATCCTCCACCAAAGCCACCAGATCTTCCACCGTTTTTAGATTTTCCGTATCTTCAAGCTCAAAAACAATCTGATACTTTTTAGACAGGAAATTAAGCAGATCGTTTAGCTCCACCGGCCCCAAATTTAAATCTTCCCGCAACAGGGCCTTGGGGTCAAGGTCTTCGGCAAAAAGGCCTAAATGTTCTGCTATTGAGCTTAAAATGTCAGTTGAGTTTGGCATAAGTTACCAGTTTCCCCAGGGCGCCGTTGACAAGTTTTGAAGAGGAATCAGATCCGTATTTTTTAGCCAGCTCTACTGCCTCATCAATCACCACTTTCAAAGGCGTCCCCTTTTTTATTATCAACTCAAAAACGGCCAAACGCAAGATGGCTAAATCAATTCTGTTGATTTGAGAAACCGGTCGATCCGGCGCGCTTTTGCCAATCAGTTTATCAATTTGAGTTAAATGCGACACGATTGTTTGGCTATCTTCGGATAACTTACCTTTCTTATTAAACTCCCATGAGAAAAGTTCACGGATAATTTTAACTCGCCGTTTATGCCGGGGGTCCTGGGCGGTTTTCATGCTTTAGTAGATTTATAAAATCCACATTCAACACAGGCCATATGAGGACGTGTTTTGGTCCCGCAGTTTTTACAGACCACCAAAGACAGGGCAGTTAGTTTAATAGCTGCTCTTCTTGTCCTTTTTCTTGCTTTAGAATGTCTTCTTTTTGGTTCTTGCGGCATTAGTCCGGCATTACATTTAATGTAATCTGTTGTAATTGTGCTTGAATTGAGGGATATTTGTCAAGAGCGGGTAATAATTTTTGGGCAGCGGACCTTGCCTTTTCGAGAAGGGGTAAATCTGTTAAGCTGGCAATTTTTAATTCAAACCTGCCGGATTGACGACTTCCAAAAAGTTCCCCGCTGCCTCTGATTTTTAAATCCAGTTCCGCCAGTTTCAACCCGTCAAAAGTGGTTTCCAGATATTTTAATCTGCGGTCTTGCACATGAGGGCTTGTATAAAGCAAACAAAAAGATTCTTTTTCTCCCCGGCCTACCCGGCCCCGCAGCTGATGCAGCTGGGCCAAACCAAATCTCTCTGCTCCTTCAATGATGATAATAGTAGCATTGGGGTTGTCCATGCCCACTTCAACAACCGAGGTGGAAACTAAAATCTGGGTTTTTCCATCACGGAAATCTTTAGTAATTTTTTCTTTGTCAGCTCCTTTCATCCGGCCGTGCAAAAGATCAAGTTTAAGATGGGGGAAAATTTTTTTAAGCTTTTCAAATTCTATTTTGGCAGCTTTGACTGTTACCAGAGTTTCCGACTGTTCTATTAAAGGGGTGATAATATAAACTTGCTCACCTGTCTTAACATGACTTTCTATAAATTTATAAGAATCAGCTCTTTTTTTCTCCGGCACCACATAAGTTTTCACTTTTTGGCGGCCTACCGGCATTTCATCAATGACAGATATATCCAAATCCCCGTATAAAGTTAAGGCTACTGTCCGCGGGATAGGAGTGGCAGTCATGGTTAGAAAGTGAGGGATCTTGGCTTTTGATCGAAGTAATGTTCTTTGTTCCACCCCAAAACGTTGCTGTTCATCAACTATGATCAAACCCACATTATCTGTATTTAGTTTTTTTGAAAGAAGGGCATGAGTCCCCACCAAAACATCATCATCTTTGATTTGTTTTTTACTGCCGGTGTATATTCCAACTTGCAGAGGATGCAGGAGTTTTTGCATAGTTTCAAAATGCTGAAAAGCCAGGATTTCCGTGGGGGCCATCAGTAAAGTTTTAAAACCGTTTAAATAAACCAGATAAGCGGCAATAGCTGCCACTACGGTTTTACCGGATCCCACTTCTCCCTGCAAAAGCCTGTTCATGGGAGTATTTTTTTGCAAATCTAAAATAATTTCTGCTAAAACTTTTTCCTGAGCTTTAGTCAGTTTAAAGGGCAGTTTTTTGATAAATTGGTCAAGCTTTTTTTGATCAATTTTTAATGGATCAATCACTTGTTTTTTCTGCCACTGGTTTCTGGTTTTTAAAGTTGCCAGCTGGATGTAAAAAAGCTCGTCAAAAGATAATCTAACTCTCGCTTTTTCCGCATCCTCCCAATTTTGGGGAAAATGAATTTTTTGCAAAGCATCAGGCAATGTCAGCATGTTATTTTTAATGTTAGCCACTTGGATGAAACACCATAAGTCTCCGGATAAACCGGAACCAGATTTTTCCCACCTGGAAGGTGGGATACGTTGGCACCTACTCTTTCCCAAGTAGGAGAAATTATAGAGAGTTTACTCTTATACTTAGTTAATTTACCTGAAATCTGTAGCCTGTCGCCTGTATTAATTTGTTTGGTAATCCACGGGGAATTAAACCAAGTTAAGCTGATGGGTGATGTGCCGTCATTAAAGACACCTTGAGTTAAGGTTTTCCCATATCTGGTGTAAACATTTTTAATAGACCAAATCTCCCCCTGTAAAGTGACTTTTTCCCCGATTTGAGCTTCCATTGCCGATGAGACTAAAGAAAAATCATCATATCTAAAAGGATAATGGTTTACTAAATCCTGCAGAGTAAAGAGATTAAGCAATTCCAGTCTTTTAGAATATGAGTAACCTATCCCGGGAACTTTGATTAATGGCATTAACAGATCCATGACTGGATTATACAGGATTTAAGGTAATAACTCCTCCAAAGCTTTATGTAAAGGTTTCCAGTAATCCGGATAATTGCCCTACTGATTGGGTAAAACACTACTTGATGAACCGTTTAATCTTAACATGTTGGGTGAAAAAGACTTTTCCCATGGAGCCATATTCACCACCATACCGTTTTCCCTGCTTAATCCTAAAGAGCGGAATAAGTCCGGGCCTACCTCAGGTGAATTCAAGGCTAAAGTTGCCAGAGCGAGCAATCCCTGTGGTTTGGATCTTAGATCTGCCAGATGTCTCCTGACCGAGATAACTATTTCGGGAATGTTAATATTATAAAAGATATTACCCTCTTGGGTTTCCTGTAACAAAAAATCAGCCAGGGTGTCCAAAGTGGCGGTTTGTCCCCAGAAAACTTCTCCTCTTATTTTTTGCAAAAACCTTCTGGCAGAAGCTTCGGCCACTGCTCTTTGTCTGTTGTTTCTGCCAAAATCAAAATCTATTCTGGTTCTTGAATAGGCAACTGCTTCCTCACCATTTAGCACTTGTTCTCCTGGCAAAAAACGCACTCTTTTAGTGCCATAGCCCACAGGATAGGCGTTGTCGTTAATCTCACGGGGTATATAAATTTTTAGTCCTTCCGGAAACAGAGTATCAATAATGCCCGGATGGAAACGGTGATTAATATCAGTGTAACCTTGGGCAAAATCAAGATTAACTTCCACCACTCCGTCAATAGGCATACCGGTGGCGCCTTCCACGATCCTGGCCGCTGCGCTAAGGGTGTCGGCAGACGGATCTACCTGGGTTAGCAGAGTCACAGCGTTGATTCTGACATCCGGAAGTTTTAAAGCTTGCATTTCCGGAGCAAACAGGTCGCGGGGCAAAGACAGTTCTACGGTTTGAAAAGTACGAGGGTCAAAGGAAATAAATAAAATAACATCGGCTCTGCCCCAGCCCTGCCCGTTAAACTTATCAAATCTTTCTCTTGTTTCGTCGGTTCCCAGCAGCAAAAAATTTATTCTATTTGATAAAAGAAAATCCGGATTTATCCTGTCGGTATAGGCCGGATCATTTTCGGCTTTTTCCCGCCTGCGCGCGATGAATTGTTGCACCAGGTCGTGCAAAAAATATTCGGCTATGTTTTGGCTGCCGATTCTTGTGGTTTGGTAAACTTTAGTTGGCGGTTCGTCAAGAGCTGTTACGGGTAATGTTGTGCGGGGGTTTTGAAAAACTCGCGGACTGTAAATAATAGGCGCAACCGGCATTTGCCTTAATAAGCTGTCAGCAACCAGTCGGGCTGCCGGTTCGAAATTGATACCTGCTGCTGCCAAAAAAGTTATCCCGGCTAATTTTAAACCTCTTCTTGCTCCTTCAATATTCATGCTAAAGTGTAGTTAAAAGGGGCAGTAGGGAAAAAATCAGGATAGCAAAACCGGCAAGAAGCGATAGAATAATCCAGAAAATTTTGAATTTTGGCGAATACATCATATAATACTTATTTTACCATATGAGTTGTTATACAAAAGAGCAAAGGGAAATACTCGGCATTGAAGATGGTGTTGGGGAATTTGAACCTGTTTTCCCTGATTTTACCAGAATATCATTTGAAGTTGGAGGGAGAATTGTGGGAGCAGGCATAGGATTATATATTGTCAACTTATTTCCGGATCAAAGAGAAAATACAGGCAGGACGGTGTTATCAGTTCTTGCAGGTTATATGTTGCTCAACGTTGTAACTCACTGCCTGACGGATAAAATTTGGGGCAGAGAAGAATACATACCCTGGTACAAAAGATTAATGCAGTGGTAATTATTTTCGGGTGGGGTCTTCAAAATAAATTCTGATTTTGTTTGATATAAATAATCAGGCTTGCGCTTTGCGAAAAAGGTGGTTATCATCAAATTATGGCAAAAGACAATAGCAAAACTTTAAAAGACGAGATCAGACCCCTCAAAGATATTCTGGAAATAATTAAAGATAAAGTAGGTAAGACGGAAACTTTCCAGAATGTCACCATGCAACAGATAAGGGATATGAAAGACCAGCAATCTGTCATTAATGGGAAATTGGATGAAATACAAGAAACCCAGGATGCTCATACGGGAGCACTAATCACTATTGAAAAAGAACTGAAAGGTTACGCTGATATGTATAAAATTAATGATTTCAATATCCGCAGGATGGAAAAGAGACTGGAAACTTTGGAGGAAGATAGCGGCGTTGATGTCCCCCCTGAATTCAGACTTCAACCTCTCTCTGGGGCTGCATAAAATAATCCCCCTTGCAAATTTAATGGTAAAAGGTGTATATATGAGGTATGGGATTGAGCCCAGAGTCTGGAGAGGTGAATCAAACAGAGCGTGAGATAGTTTTAGTGTCTAGTGATGTACCCACTAAAAGAGGATCCCAAAAATGGTCTTGGTTAGATTGTGGAATATGTGGTGCTTTGGTTGGAGGTTGGATGTCGGCTAGTTTAGCATTGCCCTTAGATATTTTATTAGTAGCAGATAAAATTTTTGATATCCCCTTAGATAAACTAATTAAATCTCATGGAGCGGAGGTAGCTGTATTAGGGATGTATTCAGGTTTAATTGCAGGTTTTTTATTAGGTGCTTTCCCATCAACAAGAGGATTGATGATGAGAACAGGTGGATGGTATGGTAAACGTATTGACTGGCTTGTCGATGGAATTAGGAACAAATAAATTTACTTATTAGTTAATTTCTCAATTTCTTCCAAGGCAGATTTGCGGGTGGGATCCTCAAAATAATCTCTTGCTGGTTTTAGTTTTTTAATTAACCACTCTGCCACTGCCGTTTTTAAATCCATGGGATGTAATTTTTTATCTACATAATCTTTTTCCAGATCTTCATAAGAATTATAAGTAATATCTCCCCCGTGTTCACTTTTTCTGGAAATTACTAATGATCCGTTGCCATAAAAAATTAAGTATTTTGTCCAGTTTAAAATTGGATTATTTTCCACTTGGCCTTCCGGGGCAAAGGCTTCGTTGATGGTTTGTCTGATTTGATCGGGACTGTCATGAATAGAGATGCCGCTGCCTGGTTTGGACTTGCTCATTTTGGCCTTCATTGCTACTTCATCCGCCTCGCCCGAAATATTTTCCGGTGCTGTCAGTCCCAAAAGAATGGGATGATGAATTGCTACAGGTTTTGGTTTATTCAAAGCAGAAGCGCTGTCGCGGGCAATCACATGAACTTTCCTCTGGTCTATTCCCGCATGGGCAATATTTACTCCCAACAAAAAAATATCAGCCGCCTGCATAATGGGATAAAATAACTTGGCCGTATCAATATCTTCTGATTCTTCTCTCCCCATGATAGTAATGGAGCGTTTAGTCCGGGCTAAACTGGTGGTCTTGCCAACTTCCAAAACAGTCATCCAAAAATCCGGATTTTTGGCATATTCTTCCGAGGTCAGCTTAAACTGCAGTTTTTCCGGGTTTCCACCAACGCATTGAAATAGGGCTTTGAAAGCATCAATAAAATATCCCCGGGCTACTTTTCTGATGGTTTCAATGTTGCCGTCCAGCTTATCGTTGATGGCCGAGTGCAGATCCGCCAGCCAGATGATTGTTTCCGCTCCCGCATCCTGCAAATCTTTAACTTTCAAACATGTAAAAAGGTAACCAATATGCAATTTGCCCGAGATTTCAAAGCCGATGTAGTGGCGAAGGGGTGCGCCGCTTTCCAGAAGAGCTTTCAACTCCTCTTCTGTCAACACCTCCTCCAGATTTCTGGTAATTAATTTAAATTTTTCTTCGTTAGTCATTTATTTTTTCCCTTGTGGTAATATTACCACATAATTATGGGTAGAGCGCTAACAAAATTATCCCAAATTCTGGTTTCATCTTATGACCGAAGTATGGCTCCTTCTGACGATAAAACCATATCTGTTAACCCCTTGGTGGCGGAACTGGCCAGCTGGTATGAAAAATTCAGAACGGCCATGGATTATCGCGACGATGAGGTAATTCTTCGCTCCACCATTGAGCGGATTTTAAAAAGAAGACTTCTTTTGGGCGGAAACGGAGCAACTGTTGCCCCGCCTTTAATCCGGGAGTTGATTTGGGCCCGTTATTTTCCCGACTCATCCGTTCCCGAATCCCAGGTGGCCCGGGTGGGATCGACCATTGACCTGTTTCTGAAACTGGAAGATGAAATAAACCGTAAGCACAGAATAAACAGAGCATCGGTTAATGAATGGATCATGCAGCTACTCTCCTCCGAAATTGAAGATATCTTAAAGCCTTCTCCCCAAAAAGAGACCATGTGCAATTTTATCTATCATCTTTTTCAAGAGAGAGTATCCATCATTGATGACAGTGAAGAAACAAGAGACATTCAGGTTTTCATAGCTGTTCGGCGCGCTTTTGCCAATGATGATCTGGCCCTTTTGCGGCACCATCTTTTTAAGCATTATTTTGGCAAAATCAGCCATAACTTTGAGAAAATTGCCGATCAATTCCCCAAAGCCATTCAAGAATTAACGAAGCAGCTGCGCTACTGCCTAAAAGATAAAATTTATGTATACATTAAAAATCAGACAGTGCCTTTTTTAATTCTGGATGATGTTTTAAGAAACAGCCGCGGCGCCCAGATCCTTGTTTCTGATCCTGAAAATTTAAATCTGGCCATTTTGGAAGCTTGTAATTCTCGTTATAAAACCATCAGGGCCAAGGTGAAGCGGGCCATTGTCAGAAGCGTTATTTTCATCTTTTTTACCAAGGCTATCTTTGCTTTGTTTATCGAAGGAACATACGAAAGATTTATTTACAACCGGGTCATCTGGTCTTCGATTGCCCTCAATACTCTGACTCCTCCTTTGCTGATGGTTCTGGTTGGTTTTTTTATCAAGGCCCCGTCCAAAGACAATTCCTTCAGGATTATGACCAAGATTAACTCCATCCTGTTTGAGGAAAATCCGGCTCTAAATCCTCCGATGGTGGTCAGGAAAAAACCCAAAAAAACAGAACCGATTTTGGGGTTGATCTTTCTGCTGTTGTGGCTTGCGACTTTTGTCTTGAGTTTTGGAGCAATAATTTTTGTCTTAAATAAATTGGGGGTCAATCCCGCCTCTCAAGGGGTGTTTATCTTTTTCCTGGCCATTGTTTCTTTTATTTCTTACAGGATTAACAGGACGGCCAATATGTATGTGTTAAGAGATGACAGGGACAGCCTGGGGTCGCTGCTGTCGGATTTTTTCTTTATGCCTTTTATTCAGGTGGGCAGAAGGTTAACCACAGCCATTTCCCAGATCAATATAGTGCTCTTTATTTTTGATTTTATCATTGAAACTCCCTTCAAGGGTATTTTTGCCTTTTTTGAACAGTGGTTCCTCTTTTTGCGAACCCAACGCGAAAAACTGGAGTGATCGTTTCCACCTCGGAGGTGTTATAAAGCTAACACCTCGGTAAACTTATTCAATCACGAGATGTTTAATAGTGTTTAGTTTTCTCTGATAATCAGCCTGATCAAAAACAAATTTTTCATAGGTGAACTTTTTAGAAAATAATGAAGTAACAATTTCTTTTTTACATATCCCCACTGCACTGTCCAGATATTCTTTCAGGGATGAATGCCTGTATTCTTTTAAATTTGTCATAGTTTTGACTACAAAAGAAGAGTACGGGTTGAGGTGAATATATCTTGAGACATGGATTAATTGTTCCTCGTCTTCTATCCTGACAGCCTTAAACTGACCTTGGAATAAATGACCCTGTCTTGAATGTTTGGTATTAAAAAAGCGGGTGTAGCTATTTTGCAAAAGAGATAAAAAGCGACTAATGCCATTGTCCTCATTCTGTTTAAGAAGAATGTGAAAATGATTGGGCATTAGACAGTAACAGATGATGTCTACCAGAGTTTTTGAGGTTTTGTTTAGGCTAACCATTATGTCATTTCTTGCATCAAAGCCAAGCGCCAAAAAGTAGGCAAGTTTTAAGGGAGAATCTTTAAATCTGTAGTAGTTCATGGTGAAGATTGCTCTTTGGCAATCCTTGAGCCTTGTAAAAATTGGTTCTTTATTAATGGAACGGTTGAAGATATGGTAGTATTGCCCATTTACTAACGGGATAATTCTCAAAGGCATATAAATTAATTTTAATACCTCTATATCCCAAGGTGTCAAGTACAAAACACCTCGGAGGTGACATATATGCGATATGTTGACGCTTAAGTAAAGATACCTGTACAATATATTTATGGAACATGGAATTGTTTTAAAGCCGGAGATTTTGGGATTTTATAAAAATTTCCCCATTACCAATACTCTGCTTGTTTCCTGGGTGGCTATGGCAATTTTAACGATTGTTTCTGTTGTTGCAACCTGGAGAGTAAAAATAATCCCCTCCGGCTTGCAGAATTTTGTTGAAGCGGTGATAGACTGGGGGTATTCAACTGTGGAGGGGCTCTCCGGCAAAAAAACTTTAGTTTTGTTTCCTTTGGTTATGACTTTTTTCCTGTTTATTTTAACTGCCAACTGGCTGGGGCTTTTACCGGGCTTTGGCACTATCACTTACAAAGGCGAGCCTCTTTTCCGCTCTGTCAACTCCGATTTAAACATGACTTTGGGACTGGCGCTTTTGTCTGCTTTTTTAACCCATTTTTTGGCAGTTAGATATTTGGGAATTAAAAATTATCTGTTAAAATGGGTGGCTTTAAACCCCATTTTTCTGTTTGTGGGAATTTTGGAAATTATCTCCGAGTTTACAAAAATAATCTCGCTTTCTTTCCGGCTTTTTGGTAACATATTTGCCGGAGAGGTGGTTTTGTCAACCGTGGCCGGCATTTTTGCCTTTGTAGTGCCGCTGCCTTTTTATTTTCTGGAAATTATAGTAGGATTTGTACAGGCGGCTGTTTTTGCCATGCTGACACTTGTTTTTATGATTTTGTTAAGCGAGAAACATGAAGTAAAATAGTAAAACCATCCAAAGGATGGTCGTCCTTTGGACGAGAAAGGAGGTTTAAATTGGAAAATTTGCCAGCTGCAATTGCCATTGGCGTGGGTGCGCTGGGTCCGGCTTTAGGCATTGGATTTATTGGAGCCAAAGCCATGGAGGCCATTGGCCGAAATCCTGATGCGCAGGCTAAGGTTTTGCCGGCCATGCTGTTGGGTATGGCTTTTGCCGAAGCCATTGCCATTTATGCTTTGGTGATTGCCTTTATTAAATAATGGAAATTCTTAAAGATTTTGGGATAAATCCTTTACTTCTGGCTGCGCAGGTAGTCAATTTTTTCATCCTGCTTTTTATTTTGAAGAGGTTTTTATATAAACCGGTTTTGAAAGTGCTGGAGGAGCGCAAAAAAAGAATTGAAGAAAGCTTAAAGCAAGCGGAAGAGATTGAGAAAAAGTTGCAAGCAACAGAGGAACAGTCAGAGAAAATAATTGCCAAGTCGCTGCAACAAGCTCAAAAAATTTTGGATGAAACAAAGCAGGCAGCAGCCCGAATGCTGGAAGGAGCAAAAGAAACATCAGCAGAAATTATAAGTGATGCTAATGTTAAAGCTTCGGAAATAGTAAAGATTAGACAAGTGATGCTTGAGCAACAAATAAGAGAACATGCGGGTGATTTAATTATTTTAGCCTTTGAAAAGATTATTGGTAAAAGATTGACTGGAAAAGAGCAAAAAGAAATTATTGAAGAAGAAATGAAAAATATATCATGAAAAAAAATAAATTGTTACAAAAAACAATTAAAAAATTAGTAGATGCGAGTTTTAAAGACGGCAAAATAGTAGAAAGCCAAGTTATAAAAGCCATTAAACTCTTAAAATCCCAGTCAACCCCGCAAGCAATACTATCTTTAGCGCAGTATTTAACAGAGCTTAAAAGAATTGAAAGAAAACATACCATGTATCTTGAAACTATCATTCCCCTTTCCACAGATCAGCTAAGAAAAGCCAAAAAAATTGTGGAGAAAAAAAATAAGATTACCAAAGTTGTTACCAGTATTAACCCGCAGATTTTAGGCGGATTTAAACTCCAAGTTGGAGATGAAGTTTGGGATGAATCATTACTCTCAAAAATTAATCAGGTAAAGGAGGTTATCAGTGGCAGATTTAATAGCTCAAATTGAGGCGGAAATTAAAGGGTTAAAATTCAAAGC
The DNA here is from genome assembly GCA_016183225.1 of Candidatus Daviesbacteria bacterium. GTDB lineage: Bacteria > Patescibacteriota > Microgenomatia > Daviesbacterales > UBA10151 > UBA9644. The sequence continues at coordinate 59 of JACPEZ010000021.1, read as the reverse complement.
CCAAAGGCAAAATGTGGGGAAAGTGGTGGAGGTGGGAGACGGGGTGGCCCGGATTGAAG
>JACPEZ010000019.1 GCA_016183225.1 Candidatus Daviesbacteria bacterium | reverse complement strand
TATCATCCTAACGGAAATGTCGATTTTAACTATGATGTGGCTCGTAGGTTCAGGTTAATACAACCTCCAAAACAGCCACCCGCTGCTCTATCCCAAATTTATTAACTATTCTGGGGTGAACCTCGGCCATATTATCTGTAAATCTGGTTGGGTGAAAATATTCTCTTTGCAGTACATTTTCGAACCTGACACCTCCGACGAACCTGACACCTCCGAGGTGTTGGAATATTTGATTTAATTCCTGGATAGGATTATCTGTGCCATTAACCAGCGCTATGGCTAATCTGTATGTTTCTTTTTGGGGAGGTTCATATACTTTTCCTATTTCAAAAATAGCCACATCTTTAAAACCGTTTTTAATATTTTTGGCAATTACCTCCATTAGATTGGGCCAGAGGTTATCCCGCATATATTCTGTTTCAGATGAAATAGGATTGGCTATTTTGACTAAATTGACAATTGACAATTGACAATTCAAAATTACTTGCGAAGAATAAAATGAATAGGTTTGGACTTCTGTCAGGCCCAAATCTGCCAATCTTTTTTTGAGGTTATAAATAAGCGGATCTTGAAACCTTGTTGATTTAAAATCAGGCAATGGTTTTGGGGATATATTTTCATATCCATACATCCTGGCCACTTCTTCAATCAAATCTTCCTCGATATTTATATCCAGTCTCCAGTAAGGTACTTGCACATTCCACCCACGCAAGGTCGGGCCTTGCGAGGCTAAATTAAATCCTAGTTTTTTCAATGAAGATTCTATCTTCTCCGGTGATATCTTGACTCCAATTAAAGAATTGATTTTTTCTTGGGTAAGTTTAATTTTTTTGATTTCATCTTTTAAATTACCTGTTAAAGTAATGGCAGTTAATTTACCGCCTAACCCTTCATACATTTTGATGGCAGAAGACAACGCCTGCAATAAATTGGTTTTAGTCAACCCATGCTGAAATCTTTTGGATGCTTCCGATGGAAGTCCGTGTCTTTGGGCGGTTTTTCTGATTGAGACCGGATCAAAAATGGCTGCTTCCAGTAATATTGAGGTAGTTGAATCCGAAACCTCTGAATCTTTTCCGCCCATTACTCCGGCAATGCCAATCGGACCCTGGTTATCTGCAATCAGTAAATCCTCGCTATTTAATTCCCGATTTTTTTCATCCAAAGTCGTTATCTTTTCATTTTTTTGGGCCACTCTTACTCTTACACTTCCACTTACTTTCATAGCATCAAAGGCATGCATAGGTTGACCGTATTCCATCATAGTTAGATTAGTCACATCTGCCACATTATTAATACTCCTTATTCCGCTGTCGGATAACTTTTTTACCCATGTGTCAGGAGATTGTTCAACTTTTAGATTTTCTATTTTTGCAACGCAATAAACAGGACAAAGTTTTTGATCTTGCACCTCTACTTCTACTTTTGGCAAATCGGGGAAATCTATTTTTTTATCGGAAAAGTTTATTTTAGAGCCGGTTATAGCCGCCACTTCTCTGGCTATTCCTCTCATTGAAAGTAAATCAGCCCGGTTGTAGCCTTTCATATCCAGCTCAAAAAAATCATCAGTAACTTCTTTAATACTAATTGAACGCAGAGGCAATAAATTAATTAGTTTATCAGTCAAGGTATTTAAGTCAACTAATTCTTTTAGCCAGTTTATAGATACTTTCATTGTTGTAAAAATTGAAGATCCCCGCTGTTAAATAATCTGATATCTTCAATGCCAAATTTAAGCATGGCCATTCTGGGAGGTCCAAAGCCCCAGGCAATACCGGAGTAAATCCTGGGATCAATGCCACCCCTTTCCAAAACTTTGGGATGAATCATGCCTGCTCCGGCCAGCTCCAGCCAGCCAATTCCACCGCAGACCTTGCAACCTTTACCCTTACAAAATATGCACAGTCCATCAACCCCCACCCCCGGCTCCACAAACGGATAATACTTTGGTTTAAGTCTGACTTTAATCTCCGGGCCAAAAATAGTTTTCAAAACTCCGGGCCAAAAATAGTTTTCAAAAAATACTCTGATAAATATTGCAGATTGGCCATGCTGACATTTTTGTCTACATAAACCAGCTCAAACTGCTCAAAAGTATGTTCGTGTCTTGAATCAACCGCCTCATACCTGAAACAACGGCCAATATTCATCATTCTGATCGGGGGGTTATTTTGTTTTAGAATTCTAATCTGGGCATTGGAGGTGTGTGTCCGAAGAAGCAGTTTGCCGGGAATGATATATAAAGTATCCCACAAATCTCTGGCCGGATGGTTTTGGGGAATGTTTAAGACTTCAAAATTGTTAAAATCCGTGTCAATGTGGGGTGCTTCAAATTGGGCAAAACCGATTTTTTGGAAGATCTCGGCTGTTTGCTGTTCAATTTGAGTCAGAGGATGCAGATGACCCTGGCGGGTTTTTAATTTGGCGGCAGCCAAATCCAATTTTTCCTGATCTAATTTTCTGTAACCTGCCTCTCTTATTTCATATCTTGCATCACTTATCTTCCTTTCCAATTCCAGTTTAATTTTATTAAATATTGGTCCTAATGTTTTTAGCTCAATCTTGGAAATT
>JACPEZ010000020.1 GCA_016183225.1 Candidatus Daviesbacteria bacterium | reverse complement strand
GTTTATGTTAGTCTTGGCTGTTCTAATTATAATAGGTGGTATTTTGGTTAAAAAATACAGTTAGTCCTCCTGCTTGATTTTTATGGGATAAGGGTGTATAATTTAGGTTAAACTGCCCCATTATAGATGAAATACGATTCACAGATTACGGAACTTAAAAATCTCCTGCCGACTGCCAAAAATATTTTCATTGCCCTGCCTGTTGGGGCAGATACCGATAGGCTGGCGGCAGCTCTTTCTTTATTTTTAATTTTTGAAGCCCAGGGAAAACAGGTTAGCGTGGTAAGTGAGGATTCCATGAGAGTGGCCCAGGCCCATCTTTTTGGAGTGGATCATGTCCAAAAAACTCTTCCTCAAACCGAAGGGGGTAATTTAACTTTAACTTTGGAGGGGGTGGCCTCCCCTGACGGGACAGTGCCGGCTTTGGAAAAACTGGACTGGTATGCGGAAAATAACAATTTAAATCTGGTTTTTCATGTTTTGCCGGGTCAAACTTTTCAACCGGCCAAAATTGTCCCCCGTTATCAGGGCAGCGGTTTTGATCTTGTTTTTGTGATCGGAGCTGCCAATCTGGACAGCCTTGGTTCTCTTTACCGGCAAAATGCCCAAATCTATTCGGGCGTTCATATAGTCAACATTGACAATCAGGGCAATACCGGTTTTGGCGCCACCAATGTGGTGGATACTCAAGCATCTTCTGTTGGCGAGATGGTGGTAAATTTAATTTTGGATTTGGGACTGCCAATGGATGCTGATACGGCGAGTAATTTACTCGCGGGCATTTTTGCCTCGACTGATAATTTGACCAACCCCAAAGTTAATGCCGATACTTACATGGCAGTAGCCCAATGTTTAAGAGTGGGAGGCAGGAAACCGGGCGTGTCTGCAACCATACCTCAAGGTCCGCAACCCGATTTGAGCGCTTTAATACCAAGTACGCCCATCCAACAGGCTCCTGTTCCTCCTGCTCCGTCTCCGGAAGAAAGACCGGCAGGAGAGGCAGTTTTATCGGAAACCCCGGAACCGGAATGGCTGACCCCCAAAATCTTCAAAGGCACATCATTGGGGTAAACAGATAATGGAGAAATTACGCAATTTAGGTACAAGAGTTGCCGCTGGTATTCATTTGTGGAGAGAATACAGTAATGCAGCCACTGGGTTTGCTGAAGAGGCTCAAGAAGTGGGTAGCATTCTTGACGAGTTAGCTGCCAGAATGACTTTCACTAAAATGATTTTTGGTACTGTTGAAACAGCGATCGGAATTGGTTTAATTGGTTCAACCAGGTTTATTAGGAGTACACCTTTTAGAGCTTTTGCTTTAATCATTGGATCGACTGCTTTACTACAGGCAGTGCAAGATCATAGGGATTGGATCAGGGCACTGAACATATTGGACAGGAAAGGAATGATCCCTCCTACAAAATAGCTTGCTTCCTCTCGGCAAACAGCTGTTGCATAATTGAAAAATATCTGTTATACTGCGCCCAACATTAAAAGGACTACTTTGGCATCAAAGTTGTTCCAAAAGAAAGGATTACGATGCCACTTGATCCAAAGATTAAGCAAAAAATAATTAAAGAGTTTGCAACCAAGTCGGGTGATACGGGTTCTCCGGAAGTACAAGTTGCTCTTTTAACAGAACAGATTAAACATCTCACCAGTCATTTGAAAGAACACACCCATGATATCCATTCAAGAAGAGGACTTTTGTCCATGGTTAACAAAAGAAGACGCTTGCTGCAATATCTGGTGAAAAAGGATCATGACAGGTATAAAGCAGCCATAGAAAAATTGGGCTTGTCAAAATAGTCTGTTTGTGGTATAATAATTAAATAAGAGTGATTTGGGGATTGCAAAGAAATAATTAAATTGATTAATTGTTTCTTCCACAGTTTCCAAATCCTCAAGAACATAATTTATGATAGTTACCAGAGAAATCGATCTTCATGGTCGAAAGTTAAAATTAGAAACAGGCAAACTGGCTTTGCAGGCCGATGCTTCAGTGGTGGTTTCATGGGGTGAAACAGTTCTACTGGTAACTGTAGCCACCCAACCTTTAAAAGAGGATATTGGATATTTCCCCCTCTCGGTTGAATTTGTGGAAAAACATTATGCCGGAGGCAGGATTTCTTCCTCGCGGTTTATCAAAAGAGAAACCAAACCTTCGGAAGAAGCTATTTTGGCCGGCCGTTTAATAGACCGCTCCATCCGCCCCCTTTTCCCCAAAGATTTCCAGCATGAAGTGCAGGTGGTTATTTCCGTTTTGTCAATTGATCAGGTCAGCGATCCGGATGTGGTTGGCTTGATTGGTGCCTCTGCGGCTTTGTCCATCTCATCCATTCCCTGGAACGGACCCATTGCCGGGGTGAGGTTGGGCGAGAAAGATCTGGAGGCGGAAAGCAATTTGGATCTGGTGGTGGCCTCAACTAAAGATAAAGTGATCATGATTGAGGCGGAAGCCAAACAAGTCGATGATCAGCTGATTTTGGAAAAAATTAAAGAGGCTTACTCCCAGGCCCAACCAATCATTGATTTAATAGCGGATTTTGCCAAAGAAGCGGCTAAAGCAAAACAAGCCTACTCCCATCTGGCCGAGGAAATTGAGGAAGCATTACTCAAAGAGGTCAGTAAAATAACCAGAGAGAGAATTGAAAAAGCTCTTTTTGACAACGAACATCCCTGGCATGAGGCCACCGGAGAGAGAATTAAAGAAGAACTGGCTTTGCAATACGCCGAAACTTTAACCCCGACTGTGATTTCCGGCATTTTTGATAAAGCAGCCAAAGAGATTATGCACGAAGTGGTTTTGCAAAAAGGAGCGCGGGTGGATAAAAGAGCCATGGATGAGGTCAGACCGATTGAAATAGAAGTTGGTATTTTGCCCAGAACTCACGGTTCTGCTTTTTTTGCCCGGGGAGATACCCAGGTTTTGTCGGTAGTCACTTTGGGGGCGCCGTCCCTTTCTCAAACCATTGAAGGGATGTACGGGGAAGACAAAAAAAGATTTATGCATTATTACAACATGAGCATTAACCCTTTTTCGGTAGGCGAGGTCAAAAGGATTGGTCCGCCCTCCCGGCGCGATATTGGTCACGGAGCTTTGGTGGAAAAAGCCCTGAATTCCGTGATTCCCGAAGCAGAAAAGTTTCCTTATGCCATCAGAGTGGTATCTGAAGTGTTGGCAGCCAACGCCTCAACCTCCATGGCTTCGCTTTGCGCCTCGACTCTGGCTTTGCTTAATGCCGGGGTGCCTTTGACAGAGCCTGTGGCAGGAGTGGCCATGGGACTTTTTTCCAATGAAGGAAAGGTAGAGGTAATTACTGACATGAGAGCCATAGAGGATTTTTACGGGGAAATGGATTTTAAGGTGGCAGGGACTAAAAACGGAGTCACAGCCATTCAAATGGATACTAAACTGGAAGGGTTGACATTTGAGGTAATTGAAAAAGCCCTGGAAATGGGTAAAAAAGCAAGACTTTCGATTTTGGAAAAGATGAATGAAGCAGTGCCGGCAGCCGGACCTTTGTCACCCCATGCTCCAAGAGTGGAGATCCTTCACATAAAACCTGAAAGCATAGGACTTTTAATCGGGCCGGGAGGCAAAAATATCAACGGCATTATTTCAAAAACCGGCGCGCAAATTGACGTTGAAGACGACGGCACGGTGATGGTTTCCGGCACTAAATCCGAAGGGGTAGATCAGGCCATGGCAGCCATTGAAGGTATGTTTAAAACCGTTAATGTGGGAGATGAATTTACGGGTAAGGTAGTCCGGCTGGTGCCTTTTGGAGCTTTTGTGGAAATTGCTCCGGGCAAAGACGGACTGGTGCATGTATCGGAAATGTCCACCGGTTTTGTGGGCAAACCCGAAGATGTGGTGCAGGAGGGACAGGAAGTGAAAGTCAGAGTTAAAGGAGTTGATTTAGAGGGCAAGGTATCTTTGTCTATGCTTTTTGGCGAGGACATTAAGCCGGCCAGTGCGGACAGACCGCGGGAGAGAAGAGATAGCTTCAGGAGACCGATGGGGGGAGGATTTAGATCCGGCGGAAGACCTTTTCAAAGACCAAGAACCGGGTTTGGTGGAGGGTTTAGAAGAAGAACACCCAGGCGAAGCTTTGACAGATAAATCCCCACCGTTTACAATAGGTAACATAAATGGATGCTGCCCAAGAACAACTGGAAAACCTTAAACAAAGAATAAGTCAAGCCTCGCTGCCCCAGGAAGTTTCCGAAAAGCTGCTAAATTTACTAAAATTCCCGGGTACAGGGGCTGAATTGGAAAAACTGGTTTCCTACATTGATTTTGCCATTTCTTTACCTTTTAACAAATCAAGTCAAGACATTTTGGATTTACCAAGAGCCAGGCAGATTCTGGATAAAAATCACCATGGACTTAAAACTTTAAAAGATCGGATTTTGGAATATCTGTCGGTTTTAATTTTGCATGCCAGAACCGGCTCTGGCGGATTTAATGCCCCGATCCTGCTGTTTGTAGGCTTGGTGGGAACAGGGAAAACCTCGATTGCCTATTCTATTGCCGAGGCTTTGGGAAGAAAGATCGCCAGAGTCCCTTTTGGAGGTTTGGGTGATGCTGCCAACTTGCGCGGGCAATCCAAAATTCGCCCCGATAGCGAGCCGGGGCAGATTATCAAAGCCATTAAAGCGGCCCAGGTTAAAAATCCGGTCATACTTTTAGACGAGATAGACAGGGTGGTGGAAGAGGGTAGAGTTGGTATTATGGGGGTTTTGGTCGAACTTTTAGATCCTGCTCAAAATCAGGCTTTTGTCGATCATTTTCTGGATTTCCCTTTTGATCTGTCCCAGGTTTTATTTATAGCCACAGCCAATAATACCGGCAATATTGCAACGGCAGTAATGGACCGGCTGGAGCCGATACAGATGCCGTCATACTCCGATCAGGAAAAACTGGTTATCGGCAAAAATTATCTTCTGCCAAAAGCCCTGGATGAGGCGGGAGTGGACAGAAACCTTTTATTAATTGATGAAGGAACCTGGCCGCAGATTTTGCGGCCTTTGGGTTTTGACGGCGGGATCAGATCCCTGCAGAGATCTTTGCAGGCTATTTGTAGAAAAGTGGCTATGAAAATAGTGGAGGGAGAAATGGGACCATTTAAAATTAATCAGGAAAATTTGGGAGAGTTTTTATCAGCATGAAAACATTTCAAAATAGCAACCAGACTTTAAAACTTATTCCGTTAGGAGGAGTAGGTGATGTGACCAAGAATATGTATGTTTATGAGTACGGAAACGACATCATTATTGTTGATTGCGGGGTGGGATTTCCGGACGAGGCCATGCCCGGGGTGGATCTGGTTATTCCCGACATTTCTTATTTGAGGCAGAAAAGGGATAAAATCAGAGGCATTATCATCACCCACGGTCATGACGATCATATCGGAGCGCTGCCTTTTATCCATCCTCAACTTCAAGTGCCCATCTATGCTCAAAGATTGACAGCAGGACTTATTAAAGGCAAATTTTCCGAACATAATCTGCCCAAAGATCAGGTGGTAGAAGTTGGGCTTGATCAAAGATTAAATCTGGGAGTGTTTAATGTGTCTTTTTACCAGGTTTCTCATTCAATTCCGGATTCAACAGGCATAGTGATCAGAACTCCTGTTGGTTTGATTATCCATCAGGCCGATTTTAAGATTGACTGGACGCCTGTTTCCGGTCAGAAAACCGATGTGGGGACTGTGGCAAATTTAGGCACAGAAGGCGTGCTTTTGCTGTTGATTGATTGTTTAAGAATAGAAAAACCCGGATTTAACAGATCGGAACAGTCAATAGAGGCCACTTTTGAAAAAGCGGCTTTGGAAACCGGCGGCAAACTGCTGATTACCATGACTTCATCAAATGTTTCCAGAATGCAGCAGGCAGTCAATGTGGCGCAAAGATTAGGCAGGAAACTGGCAGTGGCGGGTCGAAGCTTTGAAAAGAATTTTCAGTTGGCCAGAGATCTGGGATATTTAAAAGTTCCGCCAAACATTTTAATTGCTCCGGACGCCATCAACTCTTTTGCTGTCTCAAAAACCATGGTTTTAATTGCCGGATCTCAAGGTCAACCCGATTCGGCGCTGGTCCGGGTGGCCAATGACGAACACAAACAAATTAAGCTGCGCGAAGGAGACGGGGTGATGTTTTCGGCCGATCCCATTCCTTCCACAGAATCTGCCCAGTATGCCTTAATTGATAAATTGTCAAGTTTGGGAGCAAATGTGTATTATTCTGCCGTTACTTCTGATTTGCATGTATCAGGCCATGCTGCAGCGGAAGAGTTAAAACTGATGGTTAATCTGGCCAAACCCCGCTATTTACTGCCGATTGGCGGGACTTTCAGACACGCCAAAATGTTCTCGCAGGTTTTTGAAGATATGGGCTATGATAAAAAACAAATTTTACAACTGGAAGAAGGGGATGTGGTAGAGATACAAAGAGACAATTTAAAGTTAAACGGCAGAGTGGAACTGCAAAATATTTATGTTGACGGATTGGGGATCGGGGATGTGGGACATGTGATTTTGCGGGACCGGAGGTTAATGAGCGAGGAAGGAGTGGTGGTCGTGGTGGTGCCGATTGACCAGCATACCGGTAAAGTAGCAGGAGAACCGGATATTATTTCCCGGGGTTTTGTTTTTGAAAATCTGGCAGAGGATCTTTTGCAGGAGGCCAGAGAAACAGTGGCCAGAAGCCTGCAGCAGCATGTTAAAAAGACGCCGGACTGGCGTTTTATTCGCAAAATGATCGAGGATGATTTGGGTAATTTCTTTTATCAAATGACAGAAAGAAGGCCGCTGATTTTACCGGTGGTAGTGGAAGTCTGACCCATAGTTTAGTATGATATAATAAAACAAATATGTCCAGAAGACGCCGTTCTATTTACAGATTGCCCAGGTTAAAACTTAAACACAAAGCCATTGTGGCGGTGGCATCGCTTGTGTCAGTGATTTTGGCTGTTTTATCAATCGTGGCTTTGACTACCGAGACGGCAATTTTATCTTTTTGGCGGGAGTTTTTAAAATCATTTTTGGGCTGGTCGGCTGTTTTTTCCCCTGTGTTGTTTTTACTTTCCGCCCTGGTTTTATCAAGAGCAAAATGGCGTTTTGCCCAGATGAATGTTTTGCTGGGGGCGCTGCTTTTGGTTTTATCTTTATCCGGCGCAACCGGCGCTTTCAGGGCGGATTTGGCAGGATCGCTGGGTGAAGGGCTCTGGACACAGTCATCTTCTTTAATTACCCCGCCCGGAGCTTTTATTCTGCTGATGATAGTATTTTTAGTGGGGTTGGTGGTTTTGTTTAACACCTCGCTGGGACAGATTTTTGGGGTACTGGCGTGGATTTTTAGATTTTTGAAACATAAAGTTTATCAGCCCCTGTTTAAAAAACCAAGAATGTTTGAGGCCAAAAATGTGCCTATCAAGCTTTCCGGAGTGGATGAGCGGATGAAGCCTAAATTGCCTGTTCGGCCCGGGGAAACGGTTTTGGCTGATGCCCTGGTGCAAAATGTGGCAGGGCAATCCAAGGTCTGGAAATATCCGCCGCTTTCTTTGCTTTCGGAAAAGGCAGGTTCTGCGGCCCAGCGGGGAGACATCAAGAAAAATGCCGCCATTATTGAAAAGACCCTTGATTCATTCGGGGTGGCGGCCCGGGTGGCTGAAGTTAACGGCGGGCCGGCCGTGACCCAGTATGCTTTGGAAATTTCGGCCGGAACCAAAATTTCCAAAATTGCCAATTTGCAGCATGACTTGGCTCTGGCCTTGGCCACCCCCACCGGCACTGTCAGGATCGAGGCCCCTATTCCGGGTAAATCTTTAGTGGGAATTGAAGTGCCCAATCATTCTCTGGAGATTGTGGGATTAAAAAGCATTTTGGCGTCGGAACAGATGCAGGCGCGAAAATCAAAGCTGGCAGTTGTTTTGGGCAAAGATACTTCTTCCAAAGGAGTGGTGGTGGATTTGGACCGGATGCCCCATGTTCTGATTGCCGGCACTACCGGTTCGGGTAAATCCGTGCTGATTAATTCTTTTATCGGCTCTTTGCTTTTCCGCAATTCGCCGGCCGAACTGAAAATGATTTTGATTGATCCAAAAAGAGTTGAACTGACCAATTATAACGGCATACCGCATTTGTTAACGCCTGTTATTACCGAACCGGAAAAGATTTTATCATCGCTTAAATGGGCCATGGCGGAAATGGATCGAAGATATAAACTGTTTCAGTCTGTCGGGGTGAGAAATATTGCCGGGTATAATGAGATGTCGGGATTTCAGGCCCTTCCCTATATTGTCATTATTGTTGACGAACTGGCCGATCTGATGATGTTTGCGCCGGTGGAAATTGAGGATGCCATTACCAGAATTGCTCAACTGGCCAGGGCCACGGGAATTCATCTGGTGGTGGCAACACAGAGGCCTTCCGTTGACGTGATTACCGGTTTAATTAAAGCCAACATCCCCTGCCGGATTGCCTTTAATGTTTCATCAATGATAGACTCCCGGGTCATTTTGGATACACCGGGAGCGGAAAAACTGCTGGGACGGGGGGATATGTTGTTTTTGCCTCCGGATGCATCCAAACCAATTCGCATTCAGGGAGTGCTGGTTCAGGATGAGGAGATCAACTCTTTAATTAAATATCTTAAAAATACCGGTATTGCGCCGGAGTACACGGCGGAGGTAACTGAAATGCCCCTGGGCAGATGGGGCAGAGGTGGAGGCAGCGGATCGGATCGTGACGAGCTGTTTGAAGAGGCGGTCAGAACTGTTTGTCAGTATGATCGGGCTTCGGCTTCCCTGTTGCAGAGAAGATTAAAGGTAGGTTATGCCAGAGCTGCCAGGATTTTGGATGAGCTGGAAGAGATGGGGATTGTGGGAGTTGGAGAGGGTTCAAAACCCCGGGATGTTTTGGTCCGAAATGCCGATGACTATTTTGCCGCCCAAAGTGCCCAAACTTCAGATTAGCCCAGCGAAGGATTTACAAAAGTAGTACAATGTAATATAATGATAATTAAGAAATTGCTCTGGGATGAGTGGAATAGAATGCATATCGCAAAACATAATGTTGAGCCTGATGAAGTTGAAGAAGTGTGTCAGAGTAAGAATTTATTTGAAAGAGGCAGGGATGGAACATATCAAATCACAGGGCAGACAGAAAGCGGTAGGTATTTGAACATAGTTGTAGTTCTGCGTGAGAAAGGTTTTTATCCGGTTACAGCAAGAGATGCCGATGATAAAGAAAGAAGGAGATTTAAAAAGAAATTATAAGCAAAGCTTGTAAATAAAAATTTATGAAAAAAACAAAAATAGTTCCAAAATTTAAATCAATTGAAGAAATAGCTAATTTCTGGGATACCCACTCAACAGCTGATTACCCGGATTATTGGGAACCAGTTACAGATATAAAATTTTCCAAGAATTTGAAGTCAGTTTACCTAAATGGAGCAAAACCTCTAAAAAGTAAAATTGTGCAGATGAGACTGGATAAAGAAACTATTTCTGCCATGGAAAAAGTAGCCAGACAAAAAGGGGTGGGGACTTCTACAGCAGCCAGGATGTTACTCCGTGAACATTTAAGCGAGATGAAGGTGATTTAATGACAGGTAAAATTATTGCTACTATTTATTTTTATATTATCTCTGCCGCATCTTTAGCTTTGATCGTGATTGGGATTTTTAATGCTGTTAATTTTGGAATAAATATAACCCAATATGAAAAATATCCTTTAAGATTTCCTCAAGGAAGTTGCGAAAGCTATCCTTTTAAATTTGGACCATATCCTGTAATAGAAAGAGGAGTACCTGCAACTCCCTCGGCTACGCTCGGGACGGGTCCATCTGCAGGAGAAATGGAAGAACAAAAGAAAGCATGCATTAAACAAGAGGATGAATTAAGTAAAAAACAAAAAATAGATGATTTAAGAAATTCCATAACATTTACTTTTATTGGAACAGTTTTATTTTTAATCCATTTTCCTCTGGCCAGAAAACAATCTAAAAGTTAGATGGATATAGTAAATATTTTAGAAAATGGTGGGATTGGAGTGATGCCCACAGATACTATTTATGGAATTGTGGGGTCGGCGCTTAATACCCAAACCGTAGAAAAAATTTATCAGTTAAAGAAAAGATCAAAAAACAAGCCTTTTATTATTTTAATCTCCTCTTTAGATGATTTAAAAAAGTTTGATATTAAATTAACCAAAAAGCAAGAAGTCTTTTTGCAAAAGATTTGGCCAAATCCTGTCAGCGTGATTTTGCATAGTTTGGCTTTTAGAATGCCAAAAAATAAAAAATTACTGGATTTGTTAGATAAGACTGGCCCCTTGGTAGCTCCGTCTGCTAACATCGCGAGACAAAAACCGGCTGCAACTATTGATGAAGCCAAGAAATATTTTGGGGGCAAGGTTGATTTTTATCTGGACAAGGGTAAAATAAAATCTCAACCATCAACATTGATAGAACTTGCCACTGATGGTTCATACCATATTTTAAGACAGGGAGCTTTCCAAAAATTATGAGTATTTTTGCAGCAACTCTTTTAATTTATCAAGCAATGGTCCGCGCCAGTCATCCGATAACTGGGTTTTAATCAGCTTAACTGTTTGAATGTCTATGTCTGACAAGTTTTTATCCTCCAAAAGTTTAATAAGAGAGAGAATTTCATAATCTTCTTCATTAGGCAGGAGGTATTCTTTTTCTTTCTTGCAACAGTCTTTGATATTCGTTGTCTTCTTCCAGAGCCTTCCTCAATTCTTCACCTTTTAAGTCTTTGGCAAGATAATAATCTTTGGCAAGATAATAATCTTCAATTTGCTGAAGAGATTTCGACATACTTTGATATTACACCAAATCTGGAAATTATCCATCATAGATTTTAAAATCCGTAGGTGTCATCTCAAACCACCCCAAGGGTGGAAGTTTCACTAGGGTGGCGAACAACTAAGTTTTGGTATAATCGCTTCATGAGAGAAGTTTTGATATTTCATGGAACCGGTGGAAATCCTATGGGAAATTGGTTTCCATGGCTTAAAGGTAAGCTGGAAGAGAAAAATTGCCAGGTTTTTGTTCCACAATTTCCTGATCCAAGAGAGGGAAATCGCCTAGAAGATTGGTTAAAAGTTTTAGAGCAATATAAAGCCTACATAAACGAGAATACCATTTTAGTGGGACATAGTGTAGGTGGTCTATTTTTACTTAGGGTTTTAGAAAGACTGGAAAAATCTATATCTGCTGCTTTTTTTGTATCCACTCCAATAGGAGTTAGGCCGATCCTATTCTTTGATAGTGATGAAAGATTTAGCGGATTTGAATTTGATTGGGATAAAATAAGGAAAGGGGCAAAACAATTTAGAGTCTATCATTCAGATAATGATCCTTATGTGTCTTTAGCAAACGGGAAAGAATTGGCAAAACAGTTAGGGGTAGAACTAACATTAGTTACAAATGCAGGTCATCTAAATGCAGAAAGCGGATATACAAAATTTGATTTGTTACTTGAAGATATAACAAAAATTTTATGAGAACTGTGGGACAGGTTTTAAAAGAAGAACGGGAGAAAAAGTTTTATACTCTGGATGAGATTGAAAAGGCTACCAAAATCCGCAGAGAGCTATTGGAAGCTTTGGAACTTGGTCAATATCAAAAACTCCCCCCTCTC
>JACPEZ010000018.1 GCA_016183225.1 Candidatus Daviesbacteria bacterium | reverse complement strand
TTAGTTTATCATACCTTGATGCCGCAGGAGCGGCAGATTCCCAGCACTTTGGCAGAGATAAAATAAAGGGAAATTAGTAAGATAATAAGGGAAATAAGCACAATCCATGTTCGATACTCCAGCAGGAAAAACACCCCGGCCGTACCTAAAAACCCAAAAAGGGTGAACACACAGGCGGCGCAGGTGGCAGTGCCAAAAATGGAGGCCACCACTCCCGATAAAAACCCGCCTCCACTCTGACCAATTATGGAAATACTTAATTTTTTGGATCTGGTCAACTTAAAAGCATAGATATTCATCACAAGAGACAGCGATACCCCCATGGCCAAAAGAGCAGTTAAAATTTTATCCTGCAGAGTCATGATGGACAGCTGGAAGGTAAAATCATTACCGGGGATATTTTTGATAGGAATATAAATAAACAGCCCTAAAATAGCCAGTGATAAAACCAGCCAGCCGGTAAGATATTTGGGATTTTTTAGCACAACTTTAACGGCCCGAAAAGTTTGGAATAGTTTATTCACAATAAGTTATTTTAGCTCAAATTTTCTTTTTTGAGTAGCAGAGCGTTGAAGATGACGATTACTGACGAGGCGCTCATTAAAATGGCTGCCCATTCCGGCCGAAGCAGTATGCCAAAATTATAAAAGATACCGGCTGCCATGGGAATGGTAATAATATTATATCCGGCTGCCCAAACCAGATTTTGTACCATTTTAACATTGGTTTTTTGGGAAAGCTTAATGGCTTTGACCACATCCCGCGGGTCATTTTTCATCAGCACTATCTCGGCCGACTCAACTGCCACGGCCGTCCCCGCCCCAATGGCAATGCCAATGTGGGCTTGGGTCAGCGAGGCCGCGTCATTAACCCCGTCCCCCACCATAGCCACAATTTGGCCACCCCTTTGCAATTCCTTAATTTTATTTACTTTATCCTCGGGCAAGACTTGAGCAAAATAAGTATCAATTCCTAATTTTCCAGCCACTGATTTGGCCACTTCTTCGTGGTCACCGGTTAACATGGCGGTTTTGATATTCATTTTGTGAAAAGCCTCAATCGCTTCTTTTGACTCCGGCCTGATCACATCTTCCAAACCAATCGCCCCCACGAATTTATTATCAACAGCTACCCCCACATAAGTTTTACCCTCTCCCTGATTTTTTAATTCTTTTACTAAAGTTTGATTACCAACTACTACTTTCTTTCCATTCACTACACCCTCCGCTCCTTTTCCCGGATACGACTTAAAGTTTTTAACCAAAGCAATTTTTAGTTTCCTCTTTTTAGCTTCCTCTACTATTCCTTGGGCAATCGGATGCTGGGAATGGTATTCCACAGCTGCAGCCAGACCCAAGACTTCATCTTTAATCTCACTTGTCACCCCAAATTTGCCCTCTGTTAAAGTGCCGGTTTTATCCAAAACCACCCAGTTTAATTTCCGGGAAATTTCCAAAGCTTTCATGTCTTTGATTAAAATGTTGTTTTTAGCAGCCAAAGCCGTGGTAATGGTAGTCACAGTGGGAATGGCCAGACCCAAAGCATGGGGACAGGCAATCACAATCACCGAAATGGCCAAAGTAGCTGCAAATATTGCCCCTTGCGGTGAGGCAAAAAACCAGAATAAAAAAGTCCCTATGCCAACAGATAGGGCCGTAAAAGTTAAAAAGCCGGCAGCTTTGTCTGCCATTTTTTGCACATTTGGTTTTGATTCCTGGGCCTGCCTGACCAGCTCCATAATCTGGGAAATGGCTGTGTCTTCACCTGTTTTGGTCACTTTAACAGTCAAAGAGCCGTCGCTATTGATGGTTCCGCCAATTACTTCCGAACCAATTTTTTTGTTAACCGGCATTGACTCACCGGTAATCATCGCCTCATTAACTGCCGACTCCCCTTCAATCACCACCCCGTCAATAGGCACTTTTTCCCCGGGTTTTACTAAAATTACATCTCCTTTTTTAAGTTCCTCTGTTTTAACATCCTTGCCGGAAACCAGATGAGCCTTTCCCGGAATCAAACTGGCCAACTCTTGCAAAGCCCCGCTGGCTCCCCGCACAGCCCTCATCTCAATCCAATGGCCCAGGAGAAAAGCCAAAACCAGAGTGGAAATTTCCCAGTATAAACTTTCCCCGGGAAACAAAAATGTGGCGGCCACGGAAAAAAAATAGCCGGCTAAAACCGCCAAAGAAACCAGCGTCATCATGCCGTATTTTCTGGCTTTAATTTCTGCCCAACCCATCTGGTAAAAAGGCAGCCCGGCCCAGAAAACCATAATAGAGGCCAAAATAAAAATCCAAAACTCCTGCCCCGCAAATTTTAAGCTAAATCTAAACCATTCCTGAATTTTAGGGGAAAGGGCTAAAATAATTATGACTAGGGGCAGCGAAGCAAAAAAACGCCTCTTAAAACTTTCCTCCATGTCGACATTTCCTTCCTGGTGCTCTTTGTGTATGGGCATAAGTTTCATACCGCATTTGGGACAATTTCCCGGCTCTTTGGAAATCACTTCCGGATCCATGGGACAAATATAATTTTTCATTTTCTTTTAATTATCCAGTAAATAAAGTATCCCACCAAAAATAAAAAAAGTATATTGATTAATAAATTTTGGCCTATCATTTCATTAACATAGCCTCCAACATTTTGGATCGCTGTGGTAAAACTATCCATGCCGGAAGAAGACAACCTGCCGGTAAAACTTAAGTACAAGATAGTTACACCGGTTGCCAAAAATACCAGTGAGGCAATGAGATTACTTAAAATTATTTTGCCAAAAACCGGTCTTCGCAAGATCGTTAATTTATTTACCTTTCCTTCCAAAAATATAGACATTAAAAGTAAAGGGGTAACCATACCCAAAACATACATGGCACCGACCAAGAGAGCCCCCCAGAAACTGGCAGATAAAAAAGTCAAAGTTAAAATGCCAATCAGAACCGGCGCGCAGCAGGCCGAGGTAATCCCGGAAAAAATACCCAGAATAAAAACAGATAATACATCAGTTCTTTGACCCACCTGCATCCCGGGTAAGCGGGGCGTGGGCATTTTGACATTAAAAAAAGTCGCCATGGCGACCCCCAGCATAACTACCCCTCCCAAAATATAAATAAAATCATGATTGCGGAATAAAAACTGTTGGATAAACTGCACTCCCAAAACTGCCGGCAGCAGCACCACAAAAATCCCCAATCCAAAAACAAGCGTCATGAATAAAACTTTTTCTTTTTCTTTAAAAACCGAACCTAAATAGGCGGGCAGTAAAAAAGTGACACAGCAAGGAGCAAATAAAGCCACCATCCCTGCCACAAAGGCGGCTATGAGTGATGTTTGTAAAAGCATTCCTTCCATGTTTATACTCCGCAGCTTGAACCTGGGCTTTGTAAACCGGGTACATTCTGCACTTCCTGTTTTATTCTGGCAGCTCCCATGGCCGAAGAATAATCCCGCGACAAAGCCAATTTGGGATCAACTTTTTTCCAATTTATCCCCTGCTTATCAAAAAATATGGCCATTTCCAGATAGTTTTGGGGAAACCAGAAAGAATTAAAAGCTAGCAAGTCTTTATAAATTTGCTCTTCCGATAAACCGTTATAGACTGCCCACTCAATATAGCCCAAGGCAGCCATGCCGTGGTTGCAGTCGGGAAAACTGGTGGCATTACCGCAGCAGGGCCGGAAAACCCCGTCGCTAATTTTTTTAACCAGATTTTGCTGAAAATCATTCAAAGGAAAAAGTTCCGTAGAAGAATAAAGCTCCACCGCATCTTTTTTACCCAAAGTCCAACCTCCTGTTGAGGCAAAATTGCCTAAAGGGGTATCGCCTTTTTTCATCGGGCCTTCATCTAAAACTTGTGCTTTTTGGGTCAGTCCCAAAGCCCACAGGAAATTAACAATATCTCGGGAGTTTTGCTCGTCAATCTTGATATAGTCCTCTGGACTAGGATTGAACGGGAATTTTTCCGGGTCAATTGCCCCTGCTTCTACTAATTTTTTGCCCAAATCCCCCCATTTTAAAGATGTGGTGTAACCTGTCTGAGGTAAAACCTGCAATTTAATAGAGGTTACTTTGGCAGCCGGATCAGGCGGGATTTGATTTTTCCACCAGACATATTCTCCCAAACCAGCCAAAACAGCAGCGTCAATTACCAAAACCAGCACCAGCCATAAGGGCAATTTAAAATTAAATAATTTTTTCAATTTCATTTTAATCTTTTACCACATTTCCTGTCAGCTTAAATTCCAAAGTGGGGGAGGATAAATCATTGGTCTGCATGGAAATTAACCGCTCCATGGGGCCAAGCGCGGTTGGACCATGAAAAGTCGGGTCAAAAATAACCGTTAAAATGGCTTCTTTGCCCACAGGAAGTTCTCCTACCCAAGCAGATTGAGTGTGCATGCCAAATTCAGGGCTAACTTTATTGTCAATTGTTAAATTGGCATTGGTGCAGGCGCAGGAAGTTTTAACATTATAAAGTTTAAGCAGGTCTGAACCAATATTTTTAATAACAAAGGTTTTGGTGGCATTTCCTTTGCTGTATTTAATTTCTCCCCAGTCAAAAGTTTTTTCCGGAACTTCTATTTTAACGTTTTGGGATAAAGTGGCGTTTTGGGGTTTGGTGGAAGTGGTTTGGGAAAGTAAAAACATTCCCCCTCCCAAAATTAAAATTGTTATTAACATAATGCCAAAAATAATCTTTTTATCAATCATTGGGCTTTTTTGACTACCTCCATTATTTCTTTAACAGCCGTATCTACTTCACCTTTTTTAATATTATCTACCACACAACTTTTTAAGTGGTTTTCCAAAACCAGAGAATCGGCTTCTTGCAAGCCCCGCTGGACAGCCTGGGACTGGTGAATAACATCAATGCAATACTGCCCGCTTTCAACCATGTTGATAACTTTAGCAAGATGTCCTTTGGCAATTTTTAACCTGTGCAAAATTCTCTCTTGTGTATCTTTGGGCCTAAACATGACTTAATCATATCCCCCCTATGGGGACTTGTCAAGATGGACTTTGGATTTTTTTACTTTAGTTACCCCACTTAAAAAACTATGAAATTACCTCCACAACATAATAACGAACTGTCTCCGGTTTAACTTCCGGCATCTTTATCTCCTCTTGTGCGATTCTTATGGCAGAAACCGCCGGTTTTAGACCACGAGCATCATGTCTTGTTAAAATATCAAACTTGGCCGGTGAAACTCTCTCTAGTAACCGGGGATCACAAACGTAGGCAACCATGCTTTCACAAATATCCTCATTAATATTTATTCGAGCATAAGAAGTTACACATTCTTCCGACTCAAGTGGCATTTCCCCCCATGGGGACATTTCCGCCGTATTTTTATTAAAAAGTCTTTTCGTCCGCCCATCCGGGGTTAACCGCCACTCCCATTGGTCTTTGTATCTATCATCTTCGTTTAAATACGCCCACCGATATTTTTCTCCCCATTCTTTTATAAAATCGCTTTGATTAAGATGTGCCAATTCATGAATCATAGTACCTGTAAAATTGGAAACTTTGGCAACTCTGTGGGGCGAAAATTCCATTGCTCTTGGATACAGTATTAGAGTCTTCCAGTCATCATTAGCTTGACCATTAAAAGGATACTTGTCTGGATCGCCATAGACACTCGGCGGCTGATTATCGTCGATTAAAATCCAACGCAGTTTACCAACTATCTGAGGAAACTTTGAGGCCAGTTCCGCCAAGGCCTCTTTTGCTTCTTCAACATATTTATCACTAAATGGTTTATCCGAATTAAAATTGTAAACGGTAATTTGATGGCCGTTAACCTCAAATTCTATTTGTTCTTTCGGAGAACCTTTTTTTAGAAAGTATTCACTAGTGAACCAAGTTTTGTTTCTCTTTTTGTTTTTGAACCTCCGCATGAATTTCCTCATCTGTTTTAGATCCTCCCTTAATATTTTTTCTCCTCACTTTAAATACAGCTTCCGCGGAATCGTCAACCCTTTCATAAGTAAAAGGCAATGGTAACAATTCCTCATTTCCCTGCTCTTTTGACGATTCTTCAATCATACAGATTCAGTATATCAAACAATCACCAAAACAAAATGTCCAAAACAAAATGTCCACCTGGGGGTGGATTAGCTTGACACCTAGGGATTTTTTCATTATTGGATTGTTGTTATCCTGTATAATATATTTAAGAGGGATTCTTATACACAAATTTAGAGAATTGGAAACAGTCATACTTACGCACGATATTAAAGAACATGGCCTCCGTATGGGAGATATGGGAGCTGTGGTAAATGTTTATGAAGGCGGTGAAGCAGCGGAAGTAGAGTTTGTTACTGCGACAGGAAAAACAGTAGCGCTACTTACTCTTACCCTATCAGATATCCGTGATACAAAACAAGATGATATCCTCCATGTCCGTGGCTTTGCAACTGCCTAGATTCTAAATTTTAAGGATGTCTTCATATACCCTGCGTGTGTAGAATAACTTTTTGAAGATTGATTTTGCGGTAAGGAAATTTCACGCTTATTTATACTGTGGCTCCCACAAAATAAGTTAATTTCTTTGGTACCCTAAAAAATATTGGGTCATTAAAACCTTTTTCTTGAGCTTTCCTGGAAGTTTCTTGTAAAGATTTACCGGAAGAAACAACAGTTACTTCATCATCTTTTAAGGCTACCCAAAGTCCTTTGTATTTTTTATAAATATTTGTCCAATCTATTGCCATAAAACTATTATAGCATAATTTTTCAAACAGATTTTTAGTTAAAACTTCCACCCTTGGGGTGGAATAGGTTGACACCTGCGGACTTTTACCTCATTAAACCAACCTTCTGGGAGGAAATTACCAAAACTTCAAAGAAGCCCTGGGAAATGGTAGAATTCATTCATGCTACATATTCATGAAGATTATTTAAGATCAGGGCTTTTTGGACTGCAAGATGGCTTGGTTTCAACAACCGGTGTGGTGGTGGGGATTTCAACAGGAGTGGAAGATAAAGCCATTATTGTTTTGGCCTCACTGGTAGCTGTCACAGTGGAGGCCACTTCCATGGCTGCAGGACAATATTCCAGCGAAAAAGCTGTCCATCAGATGGATAAAACCGGCAAACACACTGACAGTTTAATAACAGGCGCATTAATTATGTTCGTGGCTTATTTGATAGGCGGTCTGGTGCCAATTATTCCCACCATTACTTTTAATCAACCCCAGGCCAGGATTATCAGTATTTTGGCAGCATTTGTGGGATTATTTCTTTTGGGCTATATCAAAGGCAAGCTGGTAGAACACAAACCATTAAGATCTGCCATCGAACTTTTTGTCATTGGTTCTCTGGCCACTGTCATCGGGCTGGTAGTAGGTTATATTTTAAGGGTGTAAAAATGATTAAAAAATTATTTTTTAACGGCAGTCCAAACGCAAACGCAATTCCACCTTTCGGGTGGAAGACGATCGCCACCCGACAATAAAGCAGATTTATTCATATTTACTGGAGAGGAAGGAGCATTGGGGGAAGTTGGCGCAGCCGAACTTGATAATCTTGGCCATGGCAGAAAGTCTTTTTCCCAAAATCCTGGCAATTTTTTTGTCACCCTCGCTAATTTCCTGATCCCCTTTATGGCCGGACACAAAAACCGCCCCATAAGGGCTCCCCGCATCAAAATCAGAACCTTCCCCCTGAATTGGGTATGGCACTCCAATAGGGATCATGCCTAAATTTAACAAGGGTATCATAGTAGAAATCAAAGCCGCCTCTTCCCCTCCGTGCATAGAGCCGGCGGTACAAAAAAAGGCAGCCGGCTTTCCCACCATAGTCCCTTTAATAAAAACAGGCGAGAGTTGATCGATAAATTGCTTTAATTGGCTGGCAAAGCTGCCAAAATGAACCGGCGTGCCAAAAGCCACCCCATCGGCAGATGTTAAATCTTCAATGGTGGCAATAGGAATATGGGCAAACGATTTTCTTTTTTCTTTCAGTTCCGGGACAATTTCCGGCACTTGCTTTATTTCAACTTGGGCTCCGTCAATTTCCCTGGCCCCCTCGGCAATATATTCGGCCAGCTTGGCCGTGTGGCCGGTGAATGAGTAAAAAACAATTAGAATTTTAAAAGTTGACAAATCTTCCACTAAGGTCATAGTATGAAATCAGGAGATCAAATGTCAACTGCAAAAAATCGCTTGCTGGATTGGGGCGTGCCTGTTGGCTTATTTTTACTTTTTTTCTTTTTCTATAATTTTGGCAAAATCTCACCAAGCGAGATGGTCAAAAACACCGGCCTGTTGGCCATTACTTTACTGGGGATAACTTTGGCAGTAGGACCTTTAAGCAGAATTTTTCCCGCACTAGAACCATTAAAAACCCACCGCAAATTTTGGGGTATTGCCAGCTTTCTAATAGCCTTGGTTCATGGGGGATTGGTCTTGATTTATTATAAAAAAATTAGTTTAATTTCTCCGGGTATTTTATCCGGTATTTTGGCACTGATAATTTTGTTTTTGGTGACTATGACCTCTAATCAAAAAGCCTTAACTAAACTTTCTCCCAAGGTTTGGAAAGCTGTTCAACTAACCTCTTACTTAGCCATGGCTTTGGCTGTAAGCCATTTTTATTTGATGGAACAGGTGGGTGGAGTTTTGGTAATAAAAAGATTACTGGGTCAAATTACTTTTGTTTTTGCTATACTGGTAATAGTCTTAAGAGTATTAATTTTATTAATGCCTGTTAAAAAATGAACAAAGGCTTTATTCACATTCCGGTAATTTTAGTTTTGGTGATAGTCATAGCTTTGGGTACAGTTGTTTTAGTCAACCAACCCAACCCTAATACCAAAGGGGTGATGATTGCCCATCAGGGAGAAGACGATGATGATCGCTCCGGCAGCGGTTCAGATGAGCAAAAAACAGAAACCAAAACAGAAACTAAATTTAGTGAGGATGAAAAAATTAAAACAGAGGTTAAAGACGATAGACAAAGAATTGATGTTTACTCCGGCGGGGTGAAAGTCAGATATGAAACAAGAAACGGTAGAACTACTATCAAAGCAGAAACAGAAGAAGGAGAAGGAGTACCGGAGCAGGAACTTTTCAAAATAAAAATTGCCACAGTTTCTTCCAATTTCCCCTTACAGGTTGATTTAAACACCAATCAATTAACAGTAACTACTCCGGCAGGCACTAAAGTTGTCACAGTTTTGCCTGATCAGGCAGTTCAAAATATGCTGGCAGCCAATGTGATTTCCCGTTTGGGGGCGCCGGCCATTAGAGAAGCAACAAGTGCCGCCCAAGTCATCCAACTGGGCCTTAAAAATAACATCCCTGTTTATGAAATTCCCGGAATTAAGCAGTTTAATCTGTTAGGATTTATTCCGGTGGATCGTCCTATTACGGCGCTAGTCTCAGCAGATACCGGAGAATTGATAAATACGGAACAATCATTGCTTACTCGTATTATTGACTTGCTTTCTCCTTAAATTACTTTTCTTTCATTCGCAAAACGGAAGTGACGGATTTGATAATGGCATCAGTAGTCAGGCCGAATTTTTCCAGAAGTTCATTGGGCTCGCCGCTCTCACCAAATCTATCTTTCACCCCGATAATTTTTATGGGCACAGGAAAGTTTTGGGAAACTAACTCTGCCACTGCCGAGCCCAAACCCCCGTTAACCTGATGTTCTTCTACTGTGACTATTGCCCCGCAATCTTCCGCAGCTTTTAATATGGTATCCTTATCCAAAGGTTTAATAGTGTGGCAATTTATTACTCGAACACTAATTTTACTCTCTTCTAAGTCTTTAGCAGCCTGCAAAGCTCTATATACCATTTGTCCACAGGCAATAATTGCTATATCTTTACCCTCATGAAAAACTTCTGCCTTGCCAATTTCAAAAGGGGTCTCTTCTGTAGTAATAACCGGCACTCCTTCCCGGGACAGCCTGATATAAGAAGGCTCTTTGGTTTTGGCTATGGCTAGTGTAACTTTTTTAGCTTCTATTGCATCACAAGGACAAATTACCACCATGTTGGGTAAAACCCGTGTAATAGCCATATCTTCCAAGGCTTGATGAGTGGCCCCGTCCGGCCCCACGGAAATACCGGCATGGGAACCGATTATTTTAACCGGAACATCATTATAACAAATAGTAGTGCGAATTTGTTCCCAATTCCTGCCGGGTGAAAACATGGCATAAGATGTTATAAAAGGAATCTTGCCCGCTGCTGCCATGCCCGAGGCTATAGTTGCTAAATTTTGCTCGGCCACTCCTATTTCCACAAATCTTTCGGGAAATTTATCTTTAAAAGCTTGGGTTCTGGTACTTTCTGTTAAATCAGCGCATAAAGCCACCACATTGGGATTTTCCTCCCCTGCGATTACTAAACCTTCCCCATATCCATTTCTGGACGGCACTTGCTCAATATCTTTGTCAAATAACTTTGGGTTTAATTTTACATTTTGATTAATCATAATCTCCTTTTAATATTTTGTTTATATCATATCTAGAATCCAGATTAATAAGATTAAAATAACAATAATAACAAACGACTTTTTATTCATTGGAAAGTATTTACTCATGTTCGCTCCTGATTTTGCCCTGCAAAGTTCGAAGTTCTGCTAAAGCTTGCTTGGCCTGTTTTTCATCAGGCGGTACTCCATGCCATTTATAATCTTTTTCCATAAAATCTACTCCTTTTCCCGGAATGGTATGGGCAATAATGCAAACCGGCTGGTTGAAAATTGTTTTAGCCTTGTTGCAGGAGTCAATAATTTCTTCAAAATTGTGCCCGTCAATTTCCAAAACATGCCAGCCAAAAGCCTCATATTTTTGCTTTAAGGGTTCAAGCGGCATAATATTTTCCGTAAAGCCATCAATCTGGATATTATTTCTGTCAATTATGACTGTTAAATTATTAAGTTTGTTTTTTCCGGCAAACATGATAGCTTCCCAAGTATTGCCCGCATCATGCTCCCCGTCCGAAGTTAAACAATAAACCCACCATTTACTTTTATCCATTAATCCAGCCAAAGCCATGCCGCAAGCCTGGGAAAGTCCGGAGCCCAGAGGTCCGGAAGTTGTTTCCAGACCCGGCAGGGCACTTCTGTGAGGATGACCCTGCAATCTGGTACCCAGTTTTCGCAAAGTTTTCAGTTCAGATAAGGGAAAATATCCGGCATGGGCTAAAGTGGCATATAACACCGGGCAAATATGGCCATTGGACAAAACCAGCCTGTCCCGCTCGCTCCAGTCCGGCTTTGCCGGATCATGGTTTAAAACATTAAAATACAAAGCCGTAAATACATCGGCCATTCCAAGAGGACCGGCCGAATGGCCAGAGCCTGCTTCAAGCAGCATTTTGATAATATCCTGACGGATTAAATTGGCTTTTGTCTCCAGTTTTTGGATATCAGAAGCTACAAGCGGCATATTAAATAGTAAAGGCCTCCTCTCCGTTGCTGGATACAGCCAGATGCACGTGTTTACCTTCGGCAATTTCTTTCCCAAAATCGGTAATCTCCATTAATACTTCATGCGGGGAATTGGCTATTTTAAAAACTTCCAGATCGGCTTGGCGTAGATACATATGTTTTCTGATGGTTTCTATAATCTCATTCCAGAAATGTCCGTATAAAATTAAAGGTTTGTGATGCCCAAAATATAATCTGGCCAAACCCCAGGCCATACCAAATTCCGACAAAGTTCCTGTCCCTCCGTCAAATACCACATAAACCTGCCCAAGCTGCAAAAGCTTGAGAGTTCTTTCCAGATAATTGGGTGTTTCAATCTCTTTGTCAGGACGGTTTTGAGGATCTTTTCCTTCAAAACCGGTGGTTTCTTTGGGTTTAAAAGTTACTCCGATAACTTTGCCGCCTCCGCTCCTGGCCCCTTCGGTAGCTGCCCTCATCACACCCGGCCCCCCTCCGTTAACCACTGTATAGCCGCATTCTGCTACTGCCTTTGATACGGCAAAGGCATCTTTGTATAAGTCGCTATCCTCGGGCGCATCGGCAAAACCAAAAATAGCCACTCTATCGACAATCCGCGGCTTCTCGTGATCATTGGGAATTTCACACACAAAATCACTCATTTCAATCCTTCCTCAATCTTTTTAATTTTTTCAATTCTTCTGACATGCCGTTCTTCGTCTGTGAAAGGTGTTTCCAGGAAAAGTCTGACCGCCTCAATCACCTCATCTTCCGTCAAAAATCTGGCTCCTAAAGACAGAATATTCGCATTATTATGTTCTCTGGCTAAAGGAATTATATCCAGATTACCGTAAAAAACTGCAGCTCTGACACCCGGAAATTTATTGGCTACAATTGCTTCTCCCTGTCCTGAACCGCCTAAAATAATTGCCTTACTGTCTGAATTTTTTGATACGGCTTCTGCTGCCTTGGCAATAAAAGCCGGGTAATCATCCGCAGGATCAAATTTATACGCGCCGCAATCCTCTATTTCATATCCTTCTTTTTTTAAGAATTCCTTAACTTTTTCCTTCAACTCAAAACCTGCATGATCAGAAGCCAGATAAATCATATTTTTAGTATATCATCAACTTATCCCCAAAGCTTGATTTATTTTATCCCTGTCAAATCCCAAAATTGTCACCTGGGTACCATCATCTTTCTGAATAACTGTAAATGGTACTCCCATCTGCCCGGAAATTTTCACCATCTCCTCGGCCGCTTGCGGGTTTTGATCAACATAAATTTCTTCAAACTGCACTCCCTTGGAATTTAAATACTCGGCCTCCATTTTACAATATGGACAGGTTGTTGTTTTATACATGGTTACTTTTGCCATTACTTACCACCTCCTTTACTTAATATCTTCTCTTTGGCAATACCCAGCCCGCGTGGCTTTTTTCACCTTACTTTCTACTGTAGCAAACATCCTCTTGGGATTGTAGCCCCGATATTCAGCGTAGGAAAAGATAACACCTCATTTATCTTCCAAAAGCATTTTAATAGCAAGATCCAAGGTTGCCTAACGGTTCATAATTAGATGCAGCAGCTTAATTTGGAGATATCTTTTGTGAACGATAGCGCGGCAATTTTAATGCTTTCAGAAAGCGTTGGGAACATCGGCAGGGAATTAACCACATCGTCAAGAGTATTTTTATTTTTGATAAGCACCATCGCTTCTGCAATTAACTCTCCCGCATTTGGCGCCAGTATATGAACTCCCATAATTTGGCCTGCCCTGAGCCCGGCCGAAGGGTTTGTTTCCGGATGAATTGCCATTTTAATTAGTCCTTCAGTTCTGTTTAAAATAATAGCTTTAGGGATGTCTTTGAAAGAAACAGTCTTACACATACAAGTGCCGAACCTTTTCATTTGCTCTTCTTCAGTAAACCCGACTCCGGCAAGTTGAGGATCGGTAAAGATAGTCCAGGGAACGCTGTTATAATCAATGCTGTTTCTGGTATCTTTCAAAGCGTTTTCAGCAGCCAATGTTCCTTCGCGTCCGGCAGTTGGTTCTTGCCTGATAGGTAAGTTTATTACATCACCTACTGCATAAATGTGAGGTTGAGAAGTTTGAAATTGAGGATTTACTTTTATCGCTTGTTTTTCATCAAGCTCAACTCCAGCTTTATCAAGTTGTAATCCTTGGGTATTTGGAGTTTTGCCAACAGCAAGTAAAATTTCATCCCCTGGTATTTCTTCCGGTTTTCCATCAACAAGATAAGAAATAATCTTTTTGTCCCCCTCTTTGCGCGCAGATTGAACTCGTACGCCTGTTTTAATCGTGATCCCCTCGTTGATCAGTATTTCTGTCAATCTGGCGGTTAATTCTTCTTCACCTCGAAATATAGATGATCCACGATGAAGAATTGTTACTTTTGTCCCAAACCGGGCATACATTTGAGCAAATTCCAATCCCACCGGGCCGGCGCCAATAACAATAAGCTCTTTTGGCTGTTGTTTTATCTGCAGCGCCTCAATATGGGTTAAATATCCAACTTCTTGTATATTTTCAATCGGTGGAACAGTAGCAGTTGATCCGGCAGCAATAATAAATTTCTTAGCTTTAAATCTTTGAGCATCAATATCGATCTCATCAGGAGAAACAAAAGTGGCTTTTCCTTCTATATGAGTCACATTTTC
>JACPEZ010000017.1 GCA_016183225.1 Candidatus Daviesbacteria bacterium | reverse complement strand
TGTTGCGAGCATGAAAAATCCTCAAGAATGGAAATTGCGTTTTGGGACAGCAGGACAGTATCTTACGCTCCTACTAAATCATTTGGATATATTTGGTTTTAATCCCCAACAAGAAAAAAATTTTCAAGAAGAGTTACAAAGTGAGTTAGAGAGATCATTATTACATTTGGAGGGTCGCCAAACAGCAATTTTAGAAGCATTGGGGCAATCAGGTAAAGACATTGAGCGATGATTTTTAAGGCGTTAAGAAATCTGCTTTTTTAGCTCCAAGGCGATGAAGAATATACTCAAAAAGCAATTTTATATTCTCAATTCCATGCTCAATGGATTTAGAAAAATTTGGTGAAATTGCCTCTTTGTTATATTTTTTTGAAACCGGAACTTCGGCAATTTTAAATCCAAAATAAACCGATTGAATAATCAGCTGCGGATCAAAAATATATCCGTTGCCGTTTTTTAAAAAAGGGATTGTTTTAAGTAACTTGGCGCTGTAACCGCGATATCCTGTATTAACTTCAGATAGATGCAAGCCTAAAACGAAATTAAAAAGAAATGCTATCAGCTTTAAAGAAATTGATTTATAAAATGGAGTTTCGTTAACCCCTCTTGATAAAAAGCGGGATCCTAAAATCAGGTCTCCTTTACCGTTTTTTAAAGCGTCAATAAATTTTGGCAGATCTTTAGGGTCATACTGCCCATCAGGATGAAGCATAATAATGTATTCTGCCCCGGATTTTAAGGCTTTAGTATACAAGGTTTTTTGGTTAGCCCCGTAGCCTAAATTCTGTTTATGGATGATAGGTTTTATTCCAAGTTTTTTGATTACTCCAACGGTATTATCTTTTGATCCGTCATCAACTATGATAATCTCATCAATACCCTTTTGGGGTATATTTCTATAAACCCATTCCAGGGTATTTTCCGAATTATATGCAGGAATTACAACTGCAACTTTTACCCTTTTATTCATTTGCCTGGTTAATATTTAGCTTATCCAAAACAATTTCTTTAATATCGATCAGTTTTTTGCCCTTTAGTTTAAAAGCATAGAAATCCTCTGCATTGAAAAATATGCTCTTAAAACCACCCTTCCCATTGTTTACGCATAAAGCCGGATGATTAAATCCTGGTATTCCATCTTGAACTTGAACTAATTTTCTTAATTCTACCATTTTAGCATCCTCATAGATTACCCCAATGCAACCGTCTGTCAATTTATTGTCCCTAAGATGCATAAAAAAAGGAAAACTTGTTAAAAAGCCTTCGGAATAAAAAGGCCCATTAGTAATATCCGAAGTATCAAAGTACCAAAGGGCGGAATCTGAAATTTTGTAATCTTTCATAACTCTTCTAGCTTCCTGCTGCATGGCAATCTGTCCCGCTGCATTAAGACCATCTTTGTTTAGAGAAGAAAATCTCGAATGGATAGTATAACTATTCATTCCCAAAATAGGAATAAGAATTAAAAAAGGAATAAAAGCCAATAGTTTTAGTCTACTTACCTTAAGTTTATCGTAGATCGAAACTAAAAAAGCCGCAACCATTAGAGAAGACCCGATTGAGGCAACTACCAAATAATAACTTGTACTGCTAAATCCTGTTCCCAATGGACCGAAGACCCATGTTAAAGAGGTAAAAATAAGCAAAACTGCTGAACCCATCCAAATACCGGCCAGAACTTTATCGCTTCTCCCCCATTTTAACCAGTTTAGCAAAACCATAAATCCGAGTATTATTATGTAACCTCCAAAAATAACCGAATACAGATTTATCGGGTCGTAGTTTGCTTGTGGAAAAGTCTGTACCTGCAAATGATGAAATGCAATAAAGAAAATTAAAACCTGGAATATAAAATTAAGCAGTGCCGTAACAATAAAAAAAAGTAGTTTGTGTTTTAAAATTCCCGCCCAAACTATTAATGCAGTCAACAATCCAAGGATGATTGTAGGTCCTCCTGCTAAAAAATATAGATAATTTTTAAAATTATCTGTCATTATCAAACCAAATATTTTCCCCCAAAAGTCATTGGATATAAAAGTGTAACCTATGCCTGAAAGCGGCGCTAAAATATGAAACCAGTTGCCTTTTAAAACAACATCAAAGACCCCAAAAGGACCTCTGGCATCCCCCAATACAGAGATAGGGGAATAAAGAATCAAAACAACAAAGGGCCCGTAAAGAACTACCAGTCTGATTAAAGACTTTTTCACTGCAGCCCAATCAAAGTGTTTCAATATTAGAAATATTTCAACCAATGGTGGAATTACTATAAGCGGAAAAATTCTAATCGGTGAAAATGCCAGCGATAAAATAAACAGGAAAAATAGAAGAAAATAATACTTTAATCCAACCAGCTTATTTGCAATTATCAGATAATATACCATCAAAAAAAGATTCATCCAGATGATGGCTAAATAATCACTTCCCTTAACCACAAACTCTAAAGGGCCGACTGCTGAAGGAGCAATTGAGAAAAGCAGGACTGCCAAAAATGAAAGTATTTTTCTTTTAAACAATACTTGCGTTAAAGGATACAGACTTAAAGTGGCTAAAATTTTAAAAGTTAAATTAATATATTGAAAAGCCTGATAATTTAAACTTACCAAACTATCTAAAAATCCCAAATAGTAAACCTGATATGTAGTATAAATTCCTCTTTCCAACCAGACTGATATTATTTTAGATAAAGGATGGGACCCAAGTAACTTATAGCTAAAATATAAAATCCAGTCATCAGGTTTAAACCCTAAAGTTAAAACACCACTCAATAAATAGTACTGGGATAAAACCACCAAAAGAACCGTCAATAGCAGTAAAATCCATTTATTCATTTAATTTCTAACTCATCTATAACTTGTTGCTTAATATCTATGAGATTCCTGTCTTTAATTTTATAGGCATATAAATCCTCAATCTTTATGGAAATATTTTTAGTAATCATACTATAACCATCTACGCATATTGCCGGATGTTCCACCACCAACTGATTGTTAGTTTTTTTGGTCAATTCTTTCAGTCTAATCATTCTATTGTCATAGATCACTCCAATACAGCCATCTAATATCTTCTCCCCCGCAAGATGCATAAAAAAGGGGAAAGGAGTCAATAAGCTCTCTGAATAAAAAGGGCCGTCACCGGAAATTTCTTGAGTATCAAAATAAACCATTAACGGCCTGGAATAATCTACCCCTTCCAATTTTTGTCTAATTTTTGTTTGCATTTCTATCTGTCCGGCTGCTGCCCTGCCTTTAGCATTAGCTTCATTGAAATAATCATGTGTTAATGCTTTATTGAGTCCATAAAGCATCAGTAATAGAAAAGCAATCAGTAATGTGGCTGCGGTTGATCCGAATTTTAAGTTAGATAATTTATTATGTAGCAATAGTAAAATTCCGGCAATCAGCAGACTAATCCCAAAAGCGGGAATTAATAAATAATGATCCTGTGCGCCGGCAAAAGATAAATTTAAACTGGCATAAAAATAGGTTACGGTTATGTAAAACAGGCTGATAAAAGGCCCGAGCCATAATACTAGAAATAAATTATTTTTTTTACCAAGTCTTAACCACTCTACAAAAAAATTTAGGGTAAGAGACAAAATAAATAATCCAAAAAATACCGGGTAAAGTCTGGGTATATCATAGTTTAACCTTAACTCCGAGGGAATAAAGAGTTTATGCCGCACAATCCAGTATATTAATAAATCAAATCCAAGATTCAAGGTAAATATTCGTAAAAATAAAGTGGTGGGATTTTTAGTGATTATCCAGGACAACAAAAAGGATCCGAAACCGAAAATCACTAAAGGACTACCTAATAAAAATATTAAATATGCATCAAAACTGCTAAGATCTATAGCCCCTAGTTTGCCATAATACTTGCTGATGGGGATCATAAACCCCAAGCCTTGTAAAGGTGTTAATATCAACTGCCAATTACCATCAGCTATTTTGGATAATATAGTCGGAAGAGTAAAATGTCCTGTTGCCGAAAAAGGGAAATAAAAGACTAGAACCAGAAATGGAAAATAGAAAATTGCCAATTTCGTTATCATATACATAAATTTAAATCTTGTACGATCTCTAAAGAACAAATACACCTCAATTACCGGCAAGAAAAACAGAATTGGATAAATCCTCATCACGGATATAATTACAGCCATAAACAATAGAAGAGATGATAAGATTAGCCACTTAAATTGTAATAGATATTTGGTGTTCAAATAATAATAGGCAATCAGGAAAATATTCATTATCAAAAATCCTAAATATTCACTTTGTTCCACACCTGTTTCTAAAGCTCCCGTGGTTGGATAACTAATGGAAAATAATATTGTTGTAAAAATTGCCAACCATTTATTTTTAAAAACTATCAAAACCAGGGGGAAAATTGATAGAATGGCTAAAGTCCTTAAAAAAACACCCACCGTCTGGATCAGCTGATAGTTAAAGCCTGTAAAACTTTCCACAATGCCAAGGTAGTATATCGGGATCGTACTGTAGGCACCACGCTCCGACCAAACTTCAAATATTTTAGTCAGGGGATTGGGACCAAGTGTCTTATACCGTAAGATAAATTCCCTATCTTCCGGAGTAAGTCCGACATCAAATATCGGCTTTAGTAGATCATATTCCAAAAAAATAACCAAGGCGGCAGTTAAACCGAAAATTAAAAAAGTCTTTATGTTCACCATAGAAGCTAATATAATATACCAGATGAGAAAAACAAAAAAGATTATTGCTATATTTATAGCTTACAACGCAGCAGGAACTTTAGAAAAATTCTATCACAATTTCCCAAAAGAATTAGTTGATGAAATCATATTAGTTGATGACGCATCTAAAGATCAAACATACAGGCTTGCAAAAAAACTCGGGATCCGGTCATATCGTAATTCAATTAATCTGGGTTATGGTGGTAACATGAAAAAGGCTTTGAATTTGGCGCTTGACAGCGGAGCAGACATAATTGTAGATATTCATCCTGACGGGGAATACAAACCCACCGCCATACCCGATGCTTTGGAAAAAATAGAAGATGGCTTCGAATTTGTTTTAGGAAACAGGTTTATTTCAAGAACCCATCCCTTAAAATCCGGCATGTATTTCTGGAAATGGATTCCCATCAGGTTTTTAAATCTTATTGATAAAATAGTGCTGGGCGTAAATTTGGATGATTTTCACCAGGGCTTTAGAGTATATACAAAAAAAATGCTTAAAAAGCTAAACTATTCTGTAAATTCTAATAATTATTTATTCAGTTTTGAATTGATTGCAGAGGCGGTTTATCGTAAAATCAAAATATCCCAAGTGCCGGTTGAAGTAAGCTATACAGGTAAAAAAAGAGGTGCCAGTCTAAAAAACAGCATCAAATATTCTTTGGGCACATTTAAAGTGCTGGCTCTTTTTATTTTAGCGAGATTGGGATTTAAAACGAATCTTTTTCTATGAAAATATTAGTTACCGGCGGCAACGGTTTGGTTGGTTCTCATTTTGTTGGGAATTATTCAGATGTCTTATCCCCCACCGTAAACGAATTAGACATTACGGACAAAAGCTCTCTGGATCATTTTTTTAGCGAACACCAACCGGAGGTGATAATTCATTTTGCCGCTTTTACGGATGTGACAACGGCAGAGGATCAGCGGAATAACCGAAATGCTCCCTGCTGGATCGTCAATGTCGAGGGAACAGCCAACTTAATTAGAACAATAAATTACCAACCTTATTTTATTTATATCTCCACGGATGTTGTTTTTTCCGGAAAAAAGGAAAATCCAGGACCATATTCAGAAGACGATTCATCGGAAGAAAACCTTAATTCTCTATCATGGTATGGATGGACCAAAAAAGAAGCGGAAAAACTGGTTATGAACAATCTAAAAAATGCCGCAATTTTGCGGATTTCCAATCCTTCAAGAGCCGAATATGCCTCAAAACTGGATTATATCCACAAAATTCTTAAGCTATATGATACGGGAAAACTTTATCCTATGTTTAATGATCAGTATTTAACGCTCACTTATATTAATGAGGTTACGGAAACGTTAATATTTTCACTCCCTATAAATTAGCAAATTATCTAATAGAAAAAGCAAGAGGCATTAAAAATGCTGTAAAACCAATTAGCATTGAAGGTTTTCTAAAAGATAGTCCTATTAGATACCCTCAATACGGCGGACTTAAGGTGGAGAAAACTCAAAAAATACTTAACTTAAAATTTTTGAAATGGGAAGAAACTACTGAAATTCTGGCTAAACAATTGCAAGTTTTGGAATAGCAAGGATAAATTTGCCTCCATGTTTTCTGTATTCAGTTTGTTTTTTAATTATCTCGTCGGCAAAATTCCAAGCCAAAAGCAATGTATAATCAGGCTGGTCTTCTAAAAGTTTTGCTTCAGGATATATCGGAATATGCATGCCCGGGGTATATTTTCCCTGCTTGTACGGTATGGAATCCACGATATAATCCAGCGTTTCCGGACCAATCCGGCAATAATTCAAGATGATATTTCCTTTGGCGGACGCCCCGTAACCCACAATCTTTTTATTTTTTAGTCTTAAGCCCCAAAGAAGTTGTACTAATTCGTGCCTTACCCGATCTACACGTTTTCTGAATTTTAAGTATGTCTGGGGATTTAAGATTTCTCTTTTTTTCTCAAGTTGTAATATTTTTTTAACTCTTCTGCTAACCCTGCCGGGTTTTTTACTGACAAATACTCTCACCGAACCGCCATGGACAGGAACCCTTTGTACGTCAATTAAAACGAGCGCGTGTTTGGCAAGCAGTTTTTCAAAGGGATAAATTGAAAAGTATGAAAGATGTTCCTGATAAATGGTATCGAACTCAACCTTTTCAAGAAGATCAATAAGATAAGGAAATTCACTAATAAATAACCCGTCATCTGCAAGCAAAATTTTTATACCCTCCAGAAAATTATCCAAATCGTGCACATGAGCTACTACATTGGTGGCAGTAATAATTTTTGCTTGCCTGTATTTTTTACGTATTTCTTTAGCCAGTTCTTTAGTAAATAATGCGCAAATAGTTTCAACTCCGTCTTGGTTAGCTTTTTTAGCCAAGTTCTCTGCAGGATCAACCCCCAATATCTTCATTTTTTGCGCTTTAAAGGAATTAAGAAGCGTGCCATCGTTTGAACCGATATCCAAAACCAGATCCCCCTCTTCAGTATTTAATTTTTTAATTGCTTGCCTTGCTAAAGCAGCAAAATGAGTAAGCATGGTCTCGGAAGTTGAAGGAATATAGACATAATTTTTAAACATAACTTTAGGGGATACTACATGGGCCAACTGTACCAATCCGCAGTCCTTGCAAAAACAAACGTCCAGAGGATAGAATTTTTCTGCTCTATGACGATGATGCGCTCTTAAGAATCCGTTAGGTACCGGAGTAGGCCCTAACTGCAAGAACAGCAACAGATTACCGCTGCCACAAGCTCTGCATAGTTCCAACTTAACTACCTCTTTTGAATTGTTCACTCACGACATTCTATCCTTAAGAAATTGTTATTTCAAGGGTTATCAGGTATAATTAGCGACTTAAACATGGAAACCTTGAAAGATTTGAGTGAACTCTATCGAGCAACTACTATGCTCTTAAGCGGACAGCCTGGGGGTGCAGTGGATGCGCTTTTTTTGCATAACCGCTCTTTTGGTGATTATACCGGCCTTTTTGAAATGGCCGGGGCAATGATTAGACAAGGCGTGGTGAAATTCATAACGGTTACAAACAACGAGGGCGAAAGAGTCGGCAGCACCACTCCTTTAGAGGCAAATCCCGGTATGAGCTGGTGTATTGATCAACTAATTTACGGTCATCACATTCTTCCTGAAAGAATTCTGCATCCCGATAAAAAGGCATTTCAAACTAGGGAGGAAAATACTGCTTTCCTGCAACTGGCAAGCGAAAGAGGATGGCTGAGTGGAGTAATTTTAACTCAACCGCATCAGCTTTTGCGAGCCACTTTGGGAATGGTACAAGCAATGACAGAAACCGGGTATATGATGGCTATTTATACTGCTACCCCTACTGATACTCCGTGGCAAGCAGTAGTGAGAGGTAATCAAGGTTTTCAGGAAAAACCCAGAGCTGACCATATTCAAGATGAGCTTGAAAGAGTTTTACGATCTCAAGGAACTGGTGAATTGGCTACTTTCGAACAGTTATTTGCCTATCTTAGAGCGCGTGACACAGGTCATTTGCTTATCGGATCAATTGGGCGGGAAAGATTTATTCTCTAGAAATTATTTAAGCTTTTCTGAAAGTATTCCTAACGTATTAATGTCGTGTTGGACTAGCATCCAGAAGCTTGAATTTGCCGGATATTGATCTCTTAATTTTTCTAAATATATTTGTATCTTACGAAATTCTTCCACGGTTTTTTCCTGATCTTTGTTTTCCTTAACCAATGTTTCTGCTAAAATTCCAGCCGTATAAGCAAATCTTTCGGTTGATTTCTGCACTTCTGACAGAAGTTTTTTTTCAACAACATAATTTAACTCCGCCAGTCTGGTCTTCAATTGCGATTCATAAAAGGCAATTTTTGAGGTGCTGTTAAACTGCAGTTTTTCCCAACCCTTTTCCCATATCCTTTTAAAGGAATAGTAAAATGATCCGGGAGTAATTTTGATATCCGGCAGATTTAACTCTTGCGTTGCATAAGCCGTACCGCTTATGACAAAGGACATCATGATAAAAAACAAAACTATTATTTTAAAAATCATATTTGACCCTTTACCCATTCTATCACTTTTGGGAGCTCCAGCGTTAATTTCTTTTCCGGCATCCATCCTAGTATTTTTCTGGCTTTTTTGGAAGAAGGTACTCTTCTTTTAATGTCATATTTAAATCCCTGAACAAATTTAATTTTAAATGATTTATTCTTACCACACAACCTCCAAAGCATTTTGGCAAGATCAATCATTTCCATCTCTTTCTCGGAACCGATATTAAAATCTGCGTTGATGGCTTTGGGAGATTCCATTGCCATAATAATACCGCGGGCAATATCCGACACATGAGTAAAACATCTTGTTTGTTTGCCATTACCCAAAAGCGCAAGAGGATATTGTCCCTGTAAAATCTTTTTTATCAAATCCGGTATGACATGGGCGTACCCCACTTCCTCACCTGGCGCTTCGTTAATCCCATAAGCATTAAAAGGCCTGATAATAGTGTAATTTAGTCCATATTCATCAAAGAATGATCTGCAATACCATTCGCCTACCAGTTTTGAAAATCCGTAACTGGAAACAGGAGGCGGAATTCTGCCAATATCTTTCTCTTTGCTTGGAAAACTATCTGTTGATTCAAAAACCATTGAAGATGAAAGATAAATTATCCGTTTAATCTTTTTTTTGACTGCTGCTTCAAAAACGCTAGAGTACATTTTATTATTTTCCGTAAGAATAGTGGCGGGGTATTTATGAAAATATCCTATCCCCCCGATTTTGGCAGCCAGGTGGATACAGTAATCTATCCCAGCCATGGCGCGCGCTGCCGCATCTTTATTTGTCAAATCCACTCTTAAGAATTCGCAATTTGCAGGTACTTTTGCTTCTTTTTTACTTAAATCATCAGCAACGCGAACCTGATACCCTTTTTCCAGAAGCTGCTTAACCACTTCGCTGCCGATAAAACCGGCTCCGCCCGTAACAAGAATTTTTGCTTTTTTCATATTGCCTTAAATCTTTTAACTGTTTCTTTAACCTCAAATTCATGATCAAACGCCAATTTTGGCAGTTGATCAACAGGAAACCAGCCAAATCTTTTATATTCCTCCCCTTCATATCTTACCTCCCCCTTGCTGATTTTCACCGGATAGACATTACATATGGATTGTTTAGTCTTATCCTGATTTAAATGGTCATTAACCAAAGCCGGAAAATTAAAGTCAAAGGGCGGATAAATTGCCACCTTAACCCCCAGATCTTTTGCCTGTCTTTCAAGACAATCTTTTACTGTCTCTCCTTTCCAAATTCTACCGCCGATAATACACCAGAGACCTTTTGCATAACCGGTTTTCCTCGCCACCAGCAACACTTCCAATTTCATTTTCTGTCTTAACACTACCAGGTCAACAGTTGGGATAGGAGTTTTACTGGTGATGAACAGGTAATCTTTTTCGCCAAGCCAGGCGTTTGTTTTTTTCATAGGCCTTTATTTCTCCGTTAGACTTAAGCTTTTTTTTAAAAACATCCTGAAAAGAAAAGATGATCTTGCCGGTTGCAAAAGTGTTCCAGATATCGGCGATCAGACAATCGGGAGTAACAAAGTTGGCCAGGTATTCAAAAGTAAGATCTTTAAATACATCGTGATTTACGCCGATAATTAAAATCTGGGCGCTCTTGAGGGCATC
This sequence comes from Candidatus Daviesbacteria bacterium, assembly GCA_016183225.1. Classification (GTDB taxonomy): domain Bacteria; phylum Patescibacteriota; class Microgenomatia; order Daviesbacterales; family UBA10151; genus UBA9644. The sequence goes on along the minus strand of JACPEZ010000017.1, from coordinate 6,757 downwards.
CTCAATCGGCTGGGAATCAATAAAAGGATCATGGGTGGAAACTTGGGCTCCTTCTGCCAGAAAATATCTTTGCAGTTTGGGCGAGAGCGAATAACGGGTATCGTCTATATTTTTCTTGAAAGCCAGTCCCAAGATAGCCACTTTCTTTTTGGTTAAGTTGGGGATTAGCGCCTTAATTCGAGACAGCAGATACCCGGGAATATTCTCGTTTAATCTCCAGGCCGCTGTGACGAGTTCCATGTAAGGACTTTTGTCTATCAAAAAGAAGCCGTCTTTGACAAGACAGGGACCGGCTGTCAACCCGGGTGATTTTAGCCCTGCTCTTTTGTAATCGTTATTAACCAGATTTAACACCTCGTAAATATCGCATCCGTAGCTTTCGGCTATCATCATAAATTCATTGCCAATGGCAAAATCAATGTAGCGATACATATTGCAAAACAGTTTGGCCAGCTCTGCCGATCTTGGATTGGTCAGTAAAATCTTTGGAGCAATCCTGGCAAAAATATTGGCCGCTTTTTTAGCGCTTTTATCCTCCAGAGTACCAATAATCTGCGGTATTTGCCCCAGTTCTTCCACGGACTTACCTTCGGCAATCCTTTCGGGACAATACGCTAAAAACAAAGTTTCCCCCAGAGTAAGTTTTGTCTGCTCCTCCAGTTGTCTGGCCAGTTGCGCCGTGGCGCCCGGTGACACAGTACTTCGCAAAATAATGGTGTGTCCGGATTTGATAACCGGCGCAATTCTTCTGATTAATGTTTCAATGTCGGAAAAATTTGGACTGTATGTGTCGTCAATCGGCGTACCCAGGGTAAAAATAATTACGCCGTTTTCGGCTACTATCCTGTCAATGTGATCCTGGGAAAAAACCTGAAAATTGGCTCCGGAGTGTTTTTCCAAAAGTGATTGGGCCCCTTCTTCCAGAAAAGGCATGATTTTGTGTTTTAAAAGATTAATTCTGTAAGGATCGACATCAATGCCGGTGACCTGAAAACCTTTATCGGCAAGAACCAATGCCAAAGGTAACCCCACTCGCCCCACCCCAAAAATAGCAATCTTCTTATCATCCATAAACCAAATGATCCTACTATAAGAAACTTCCAAAATCAAGCGGAATTTACTCTTTGGATAATCTCATCATATCCGTGAACTGCAAACAAAGCTGTCAATAATCTAAATCTGGAACTGCCATGCCATTTAAAAGGCGGGTCAAGAAGTTGTTGGATTGCCATATCAGGATTTTTCAAAGGCAGGGTCCAAACCGGCCTTGTTGGATCAAATTCAGCTTTATCCCTTCCTAAAATCCTTGCATCTATTTCTTCAGAAGTTTCTCCGCTTTCACCAATTATTATTAAGCCTGTGCCATTGACATCAGGTTCCAAAATAACTCCGGCAAGTCCTATTCGATCAGCTTTTATATGCAGTCTTAGTTCTTCACCGCCCCGCCCCGAAAGTTTCATCTTAGGACTTGAGTCAACAGATCTATAAAAGGTATCATACGGAGAATTATCTAACCTCCCATTCATCTGCTCCTCAATCGAAGCAGAAATAGCATCTCCATGAAAATCACTTTTGCTTACGCGTTTAGTTAATATTAAATGGCCGTCTGAAGTTACAACAACCGCATGAACAACAACAAAGTTTGGATGGGCTGATTTAAAAATATAATGATCCCTCTCTAGAGTTGGCAGTATATCTTCCCGATAATGTTCTGGAACATTACGATCCCTTAATCCCATATTTAAAGTTCTTACATTCCACCAATCAGAATGCCACATTTTAAAGTGCACCAATCTTCGATCAGTTAACCAGGCAGTAAATTCACGCAGATGAAGCTTTGGCCCATTGGCATCCAGTTCCCTGCTCCTGTTCGGATCAGCTGCTAAAGCTTGTTGCTCCAAAGCATGAGCTTCTCGAATTCTCCATAATTCACTGCTTCTTTCTGGAACTAAAAGATTTTCTTGACCTTCTTTGGACATGGTCACCTGATCCGGACGATAACCGAAATTCTTTGGCCCCATCTCTTCCCATGCATTGACCAACAAAACAGATTCATCCATGACCGGGAATGTTTGAAGCTCTGAAGCATGTCTTTGAACCCATTGCGCTACCACACCTGTTCGCGGGGAATTATATAACCATTCCAAATTTCTTCGTTCAGTCATGGCCAAATTTTAAATAATTTTTATAGGTTTGTCAAATTAGCTTGACTTTTTACCAAAGCTAATATAATCTTACGAATAATTGTTATGAAAAAGAAAAAATTGGTCAGCATAATTCTTACCTCTTATAATGAGGAAAAAAATATAGGCAGAACTATTAAGGATTGTAAGGCCTTAAAGAAATTTTTTCCCATTGAAATTATTGTGGTAGATGCCGCCTCCAAAGATAAAACCATTGAGATTGCTAAAAAACTACGGGTAGATCGAATTTTGCGTTTTCCCTTTAAAAGAGGCAAAGGAGCTGATTTTTGGGCCGGAGGTCTTTTGGCAACCGGTGATTATATTATTCAAATCGACACCGACCATCAGTTCCAACCCAATGAAATTCCCCTGTTTGTGGAAGCTCTTGATAAAGGGGCAGATGTGGCAATCGGCACCAGATTTGGAGGAGGTAAAATTGAAAAGGGTTCTATTTCTTTCAGGAATTACTTTGGCAACCGGGTGATGTCAACTGCCACCTCCATGGCCTGCGGCAGACGCATTACGGATGTGATGGCAGGATTTAAAGGTTTTAAAAAAGAAGCCTTTTTAGCGCTGGATTTAAGGGAGAGACATTTTGAATATGAGGCGGAAACAGTCACCAAGGCTTGCCGGATGGGTATGAATCTGGTGCAAATTCCCATCACCTATACCAAAAGGGTGGGCGGAGCCTCCGGCATCAGAGCTTTGCAGGACGGCTTTAATGTCCTGAAGGCCATCTTAAAAGTGTGTCTGATCAACCTTCCACACAAAAACCTCGTCTCTTAGTCCCCGCCACAACAAACTTACTCTGCAACGACAAACATCCCCGGGTTTCCTGTTTTTGCCCAAAACCAAATAATCGTATGCTATATCCTGTGCTGGATCTGTTTGATTAATCTGCGCTTCCACATTTAAATATACCCCGGACTGGGGCAGGAAATAAAGATCTTTATCGCGCAGAGAAAAGATAATCGGTCTTCTCAAATAATCATACATAAAATTTTCTTCATTATCGATATAAATCCGCCCTGTTAAGGCTAGCTCTTTAAGCTGCCCGATGGTCCCGTCAAGCTGTCCTCCTTCTTGGATGTAACTGTCTTCCACTTTAAGAACTTTTTCAAAAGATTGATCGGGAAACTCCTTTGAGAAAAGAATCTTAAAGTATCGATCATCGTTTAACTGCGTTTTTCTTTCTTCAGGCAAGTTTTGAAAAAATATTGAGTCAACGTATAAAACCGCAATTTTTAGTTTCGCCAGGGCGGCCGGATCCAGAAAATAGGCAATATCAATATATTCGGGACTGGCCTCGATAGTATAGGATCTGCTCTCCCCTGTAAAAACAGGGGTAAATACTCCCGCCTGCACCATCACTCTTGAAAGCCCGCTGGGGTGGGGGGCGCGGCTATCCAGCGCCATCACTTTAGTATCATAAGGCAAGTTTACTCTCATCCATTCTACGGCTTCGGATCTCTGCTCGTATCCGGGAAGCAGTTTATTCTCCCCAAATCTATTAATTGAAAGAAGCGCCAGAGGAGGAAGTATTGAAGGCAAAAAAACTGTTGCCAGTAAAAGTATAGTCACCGGCCAAGTAGCGCGCAAGAATAAACCGTATACTATTGCCAGAGATAAATAAATATGGGAAAAAACGAGCAGTCTGTTGCCATTGGCAATCAAAAATTTAGGGACCACAAAAAAGTAGGCGGCCAATGAGAAAATTCCCGAGGCAAAAAGAGTTAATAACAATATTTTCTGTTTGGCCTCAAATTTGCCAAATAAAATTAGGCCTAGCGAAAAAATCACCAGCGCGTCCGTACCAATATGCCACCAGTTAAACGGCGACCATCTCTCGTTAAAGACAAGTTTCTTGGATTTTGCCTGATTATTGTGATAAGAAATAAAATCTTCTTTGATGTCTTCCTTTTTGGGAAAAAGTAAAATCGAAGAGTTGGTGATGACTCCGCCCTGAAAAAATACGATCAGACCTGTTAATGTTAAAACTAAAAAAATTAACGCTTTTCTTTTTAAAAAAAGTTTAAAGTGGAAAAATATACCCAGCAATATGATAGCGGGCGCCGCCGCCACAAAAACAGATTCGTTAATAAGCGAAAGAGCAGCAGTTCCCAACAGAATGACAACTAAAGTTAACGCAAAATTTTTTGTTAAAGGATAAACTGCAATTGTCAAAAGAGCTAACATCACGGCAAAGCCGAAAGAATGAAAAATAAAATAGATCATGCCGTCAAGATTCGCTGCCGCTCCGTATACCTCGATTGACTGATTAACCGTGGGCAAATCTCTTATCCATAAAAATAAGTCTCGCAGGTTTGTGATTTGAGGCAAAGCAAACGGCAGTCGGGGTATGGCAATTTTTAAAAATCCGAAGCTTAAAAGCGCCACTGCTGAGGCCAGATTGCCCCAAAGAAAAGATAGCAAACTGTCATGCCTTTTTAAAATCCAGATGATGATTTGGGCAGAAAAGAAAATAAAAAGTGTCGCAAAAAAAAGATGCAAAAACTCAAAAGAAAGATTGGTCAAAAAATGAAATGATCCCAGCAGATATGACGAACCCGGATGATAAGATAGGGGTAGGTCCGGCTGCCAGGGAGTAAGTGGAGGAAAATTACCCTTGATAAGACCGGCCGCTATACCATAATAAAGATTTACATCAGAGCCAATTAAGGCGTGACTAACTTTCCACCCAATCAACCCAAGCCACATAAAAAGAGACAAAACCCAAAAAAGAAGTGCCTTATTTTTCGGGTAATCAATCTCCCGCAAACCCTTTTTAAGATAAACTATCAAAAAGGTCACTATTAACAGTATTAGATAAGATAAAAGTATGGCCGGTTTTCCGGGCGAAAGGAAAGAAAGCAGATTGATTAAGAAAACAAAAAAGGCTAATCCTAAAATAGATCCTGCCGGCGCAAGAATTTCTAATCTTTTAATCCCGCTGGTGGCCCTTAAAACAACTACTCCCGCAAAGATAACCGGTATTAGGTAGACAAGAAGTAACCACATTTACTATCTTTCTGTCAATAATTTGTGTAAAGAACTTTTAACTTGTTCCTTCTTTTTGGCAGAAAAATACCAGTCTATGGTTTTGTGCAGACCCTCTTTAAATTTAACTTTCGGCTGCCAACCCAAAAGTTTTTTAGCCAAACTATTGTCCGCCACCCTGTTCATCGGACCTACCGGCATATTTTTGAGCAGTTTAATTTTGGCCTTGCGCCCGGTATATTTGAGGACCTCTTTAACTGCCTCCAGCACCGTCACTCTTTCCATAGTCCCCAAATTGATACCGCTGCCGTCATGGATTTTTTCAGCAGCCAAAATGGTGCCTTCGGCAATATCGGAAACATAAGTCCAGTTTCTAACCTGTTGGCCGTTCCCCCACACCTCAAAAGGATTTTGTCCGATAAAGGCTCGCGCCACAAAGGCAATCACCGCATGATCCTCTTTACCCTTAGGGCCATACACCGTGAAATAGCGACAGGAGGCGGCCTGTAATCCTCTTTCCTTGTAGTATGCCCTTAAAACTCTCTCGCTGGTTAACTTTTCCCAACCGTATTCATTATCCGGATCAAAAGGCGGACCAACCATATCTTCGGTTAAATAAAGTATCTTTTTGGGATCTTTTTGAATATAGTTTGGATACACGCAACCGGAAGACGCATAAACAATTTTTTCAACTCCTGCATTCAGAGCTTCCCAGAAGATTAAACCGGATAAAAAATTATTGGAAGCCGGGCCGGATTGATGAAGATCGACATAACCCCTGCCCCCATGATCAGCGGCCAAATGAAAAATTAAATCAATATCCGAAACTGCCCTTTTAGTCACGCTCTGTGAGAGTAAATCTCCCAAAATAAATTCTACAGCCCCGGATTTAATATACCCGGCAATATTTTCTTTTTTACCCCGGATTTAATATACCCGGCAATATTTTCTTTTTTACCGGCTGACAGATTATCTATCACTCTGATACTCTTGGGCCGCTTGGGCAAAAGATGATCAATCAGGTGCGAGCCGATAAAAGAAGCTCCTCCGGTAATTAAAATCCTCTTACCCTTTAAATTATAATCTTTCGACATAAAGTAATTTTATAGCAAAGATGCCTGCACTTTGTCAATCAACTTAAGGCTTTTCGCTACGGATTCATGCCATCTAAATTTTTTACTCCACGCAGTTGCCTGTTTGCTCATCTGATGCAGTCTTTTTTCATCGTCAATCAACTTTAAGATTTCCTCTGCCAAATTTGCAGGTGCCATATTGTTACATAGAATGCCGGTTTTATAGTTTATCACCGAATCCTTTAATCCCGCCACATTGTAGGCAATTGTCGGAGTGCCCATGCTGGCCGCCTCAATCACCACCATTCCCCAACCTTCGCGTACCGAAGGATTAATCAAAATATGCGACTGTCCCAATAATTCAAACTTTTCTTTTTCCGAAACAAATCCCCAAAATTTAACCTGTTTCTCAATCCCCAAATCGTAACACATTTTTTGTAGGAAATTTAGATATCGGGGATCTGATTTTCCCACAACCCAAAACTGAAAGTCTTGATTTTTTAG
>JACPEZ010000012.1 GCA_016183225.1 Candidatus Daviesbacteria bacterium | reverse complement strand
CCCATGAATGGCATAACCTCTGTAAAAAAACATATTATGGGGCACATTGGGCAGATAATAATAAGTGCCCAAATCTTTGGAGCCGCCTGACATCACCTGATTTCTGGTTTTATACCAGATGCTATATTCCCCTTTGGGAGTAGGGGCCCATTTGCCGGTGGATACCAAAAACTCCATTACCACTTTATTTCCCTCCCAGGCTCTGACTTTTTGTTCATCAAGGGAAACCTCAATCCATTTTTCCTCTCCGGTTGCATTGGTAGTTCCTAAAACTTGTGGTTGAGGAGTTTGTGAATTTGCATAGGCTAGGGAAGTTTTGGGGTAGTTAATAGCAGATCCGTTAAAGATGGCCACGGAAGCGTTTTCGTCAAAATCGCCCGTTTTGGAGATTTGGTCTTCCCGACAGCAAGAGAGGGTGGGGTCTCCTGAAATGCCCAGTTTGTAAACCAGCTCACGCCTGATATTTTGAAAGTTGAAAGCAACAAAAATTAAAAGTCCTATGATTGTCAGAACGGGCAGCAGACGGTAAAACATCTAACTTAATTGTGAATGAGTCTAAATCTTTACGTCAAGAGGCAATTTAGATAAGATGAAAAGCTATGGTTAAAAAATTGATGCTATTTTCGGCTTTACTGGTTGGAGCATGGGTTTTTTTGATGATTATTCCCAGGTTAAATCACAGCAGTGAGTTCATTTCTCCCATGGTGCAAAAAGAGGCAGTTTTAGGAATTAATCAATGGCAGCCGCAGGAATCCCCTTCATCTGTTTTGATACCGGATATTACGGCCAATGCGGTTTTTTTTATTGACACTAAAACAGGCCAGGTTTTTTATGGCAAAAATATTCACAACAGATTACCCATTGCCTCTTTGGTTAAAATGATGACTGTTTTGATTGCTCTGGAGAGAAAAAACCTGGATGATGAGTATATGGTTTCCCGGCGGGCGGCCGACATGGAACCGGACAAGATGCTTTTGATTGCCGGAGAGAGACTGACTTTAAAAGAGCTTTTATACGGCATTTTTCTTATTTCGGCCAATGATGCGGCTGAAGTTTTGGCAGAAGGGACCACCGGAGACAGAGAGGAATTCATAGGATTGATGAATTCCAAGGCTAGTCAGCTGGGCATGAAAAACACATTTTTTATCAACCCCACCGGTCTTGATGAAGATTCCCGCAATTCCTACTCCAGCGCTTACGATCTGGCCATTCTGGCAAGATACTTAATTAAACATTATCCTCAAGTGGTGGATATTTCATCCAAGTATCATGTTTATCTGCCCGTAACGGAAAAACATCAGGATTATGATATGTATTCGGGAATTAATTTACTGACTACCTATCCGGGGGTAGTTGGTTTTAAAACAGGATTCACCCCCGAGGCAGGCATGACTTTGATAACTCTGGCCAGAAGGGGAAACCGGGAGGTGCTGGGGGTGCTTTTGGGTTCACAAGCCAGAAGAGACGAAGCAAAAAGCTTGCTTAATATGATTTTAGATGTTATATAGAAACTGTGATTTCCCAAAACTTTTTAAAATTACTGGTGATTACTTTTGTTATCGCAGCTTCCATATATTTCGTTTTCGTGCAATTTAAGAAAGAGATTAGTTTGTCCCCTTCACCATCTCCCTCCCCCGCGGGCTTAAATTTTCTTTTTGAACAACCACAACCTTCAGAGTTACCTTTTGCCCAAAATAAACTGGTGGGGAAATTTCCCGGTGTTTTAAAAGAGGAATTTTTAGAAAACAAAAAGGCGATAGTTTCCACCAGTAAAGGCGCTTTTGAACTGGAGATTTTTTCTGAATCGCCAATGACGGCCTCTAATTTTATATTGCTTGCAGCCAATGGTTTTTATAACGGATTAACCTTTCACAGAGTCGAGGATTGGGTGGTTCAGGGTGGCGATCCTTTGGGAAATGGCACCGGCGGACCGGGTTATATATTTCCCGATGAACCCGTAACCGGATCTTATGAAAAAGGCGTGGTGGCCATGGCTAACGCCGGACCAAATACCAACGGCAGCCAGTTTTTTATCCTGAAAAAGGATTATTCCCTTCAACCAAACTATACTATTTTTGGCCGGGTGATTTCCGGAATTGAAGTGGTGGAAAAAATTGAAGTCGGGGATGTAATGACTAAAGTAGTAATCCAGTAAACTATCCAATATCTTGTATCTTGACACTTCAAGATATCAATATGTTATGCTAAAATATGGTTTGTGAAATGTCCTTTTTGCCAGAGCTTCTTAAGTAAGGTGGTTGACAAAAGAACCGTCTTCTCGCGCGGGGAAATCAGAAGAAGAAGGCAGTGTTTGAAATGCGCCAGACGCTTTACCACCTATGAAACTTTGGCAGCTTTGGAAGTGTCTGTGATTAAAAAAGACGGGAGAAGAGAGTCATTCACCGAGGATAAGCTGCGAGCGGGGTTGATGAGGGCTTTGGAAAAACGGCCCGGCATTGAGAAAGTTGTCGGTATTATTGACCGGATTGAAGCCAGAATCAGAAGCAGGCATCTGAAAGAAATCGAGTCGCGCGCTTTAGGCAAGTGGGTTTTATCCGAACTTAAGAAATTGGATCCGGTGGCATATTTGCGCTTTGCCAGCGTCTATAGGGATTTTGGCGACCCTAAAGATTTTAAAAAAGAACTGGAGACATTATGACAAAAAAAACAAAACCGATATTACAAATTGTGGCCATGCCAAGACCGCGTCTTCGAAAAACTAACGGTAAGCATAACGGGTGGGATCGCAATGGCCGCAGCTTTGAAACAAGATTTATGCCCCGCTACAAAAAGATTCCGTCCATGCCCAAAGAGTTGCCCACCCCCACTTTTTCCGAAAGTTCCAATAAAATTTTGCAGGAAAGATATTTATTAAAAGGGGGGAATCTGGAAGTAGTGGAGACAGTGGCAGAGAGGTTTTGGCATATTGCCTATGATATTGCCTCGGGTGATTTTGACTTCGGAGCAACCCCGAACAATGTCGAAGAGATAGCTAAACATTTTTATACCATGATGGTCCGCCAGGAATTTTTACCTAATTCCCCTACCATTATGAATGCCGGAAAACAAAACGGCCTGCAATATTCGGCCTGTTTTGTGCTGCCGGTGGGTGATTCCCTGCCGGAAATATTTGACTCGGTTAAATATGCCGCGCTGATCCATCAGACAGGTGGTGGCTGTATTTCATCTGATGCCAGAGTTTGGACTACATTTTGTGGTATTGAACCTATCGAGGTACTTGTATCCCGAGCCATTGCCGATGATAGAACTGGTACCAGAGAAGGCCAGGGAGTAGCTTTTGATGTTTCTGATCTTAATATTAAAACTGTGGCAATGAATCCAGCCTCGGGTGAAGTAGGTTTAAAAAATGTTACCCATGTATGGCAATTTGATGTGCCCGTTGATCAACAACTTATTGTTACTACCTATCAGGGCACTAAGGTACAAACCAGCTTATGGCATCCATTTCTGGTACTTAAAGGTACAGGTCTTGTTGAAACAAGAGCAGATCAGTTAAGAAAGGGGGATATATTATTTGGTCCGGATCAAGCTTCCACCTATTGGCCTTGGCAAAAATTAAATTCTGTGGACTCAATGACCGTAGATGAAGATTTAGGTTGGCTGATTGGTTTTACTTTAGGAGATGGTTCATTTGGTTATGTCCCGGCATTAAGGCAATACAGAGTAAGATGGTTTTCTGGTACAGAAGATGTACTGAAAAAAGTACAAGCAATACTTTTAAAAAGGGATATGAAAATTTCAATTCAAAAAGACAAAAGAGGACTTTTGTCTATTGCCACTTTAAACCAAAGATTTGTGCATGATTTGCTTGAGGCTTGCGGGCTGGAGAAGTTTGGACCAAAAGATAATTTAATCAGAGTGCCGGAGATTATTACTAAATCACCTCTGCCGGTTGTGAGAGCTTTTATTGCAGGGCTTTTAGATAGTGATGGTTATGTGGCGATTGATGGAAGTCCTTCCTACTGCAGTGTTAGCGAGGCAATGATTCAAGATCTGGCATCACTGCTTAGTTTACTGGGATTTCACCCTTCAGTTAAATCGAAGGAAGCCTATGGCAAGGGTAAACAAAAGACTTATTCTGTACAGCTTTGTACTTTACCACAAGTAAACTATCTGGCAGATGAGCTTAAACCCTATCTCTCTAATTGCTTACGCCTGGCAAGATTAAAAAGCGAGAGCAGGAAGCAGACGGCTCTACCGCTTGAGTTTAGAAGTTGGAGAGATTTGCTTTTTGATCTCGGCCTGGTGAAAAAAAGATTTCATAAAAGAGGTTCAGGCCCTTTGGCTTATGAGTTAAATTACTGGTCTGCACATGGCCGAATTGATCGGGATAGCATTTTGGCTATATCAGAGAAAGTGGCATCAGTCGATATAAAAACTGCTCAGTTTTTGCGCCGCACTGCTTTAAGCGGTCAAGAGGTAAAAGAAGTTCAAAACGCGCCTACCCCTAAAAAATTCTATGATCTTTCTGTTGCTGATTGGAATACGTATGCTGCAGGCCAGGGTGGTATGGTAATGATTCACAATACCGGGTTTGCTTTTTCCCGGCTTCGTCCTTCAGGCAGCATTGTCCGGACCACCGGCGGAGTAGCTTCCGGCCCGGTGTCGTTCCTTAGGGTATTTAATGCGGCCACAGAATCTATCAAGCAGGGTGGTACCAGACGCGGAGCCAATATGGGGATTTTACGAGTTGACCACCCCGATATTTTGGATTTTATCAGGTCCAAAGCAGAACTTGACGATTTAAACAAACCGGTCTACGAGGGCATAGCTCCGCTTTTGCCCGATGATAGCGCCAGGGGCTATCTTAAAACACTGCTTTTGGATAAACAGATTGCCAATTTTAATATTTCGGTGGCTGCCACAGACCGATTTATGGAAGCTGTGGCAAAAGGAGAAGACTATGAGCTGGTGGCTCCGCACAACGGTGAGGCGGTGGGTAAACTTAACGCAAAGCAGGTTTTTGATGAAATCGTAGAACGGGCCTGGCACACGGGAGACCCGGGCTTGATTTTTATTGACCGGATTAACAACTCCCCTGCCAATCCCGTACCCAAACTGGAAACCATCGAGAGTACAAACCCCTGTGTGACTGGAGATACGCTGGTATCCACAGAAAATGGATGGAAAAGAGCCGATGAGATTAAAACAGGAGAACGCATTAGTACAATTTTGGGAAGCGGCTTAGTAGATGCGATTGAAGTTTACAACAGTCGTCCGGTCTATCGGGTAAGATTTTCTGACGGTGCGGAAGTCAGAGCAACCGCAGCGCATCAATTCCATGCGATTGTACATGAGGATAGAACAAAAAATTCTGCCAATAAAAAATTTACTGCACTTCGGCTTGATCAATTAAAAGCAGGCGATATGGTGAGAGTTGCATCGGCTCTGATGCCGGATAGGCCTGTATTTGATTTACCAAAAGGATGGAGTGAGAAAGAGTATGGATTTTTTGTAGGGGTTCTTATAGGAGATGGATGTATTACAGAAACTTCTATTAAAAGAAATGTGGTTAAAGTGGCAATTAACACAAGCGAGAAAGAATGGAATGAAATAATTAGAAATATTTTAAAGAAAGCCGGATCAAAGTTTGTGAGTCTTGATGCAAGCAAAGGCCTGTCAGCAAACTTTACTGTCCAAAACAGCAGCGGGGCAGCCTTGCTCGTTAAACAGTCGTATTTGAAACCCGCATATTCTTACGAAAAACGGATTCCTATAGAATATCAACAAACAAACAGGGAATTTTTAAAGGGTATTTTAGATGGTTTATTCAGCACTGACGGTAATGTAAATCTTACCAGTACCCATCCATTCCTGCGCTTAAAGACCACAAGCAAACAACTTGCTTTAGATATACGAAGAATCCTTCTTTGTTTTGGTATTCATGGACGGGTTGTGACAATTGGGCTAGTTAAAGACGGTCATATAGGAGAGAGGATTATTGTTTCTAAACATCAACAATATGAGGTGATAATCTCTGGAGCAAGCATGAAGACTTTTGTTGAGCAGATTGGACTTACTCATCCTCAAAAGCAGCAACGATTACAAGAAGCAAGGTTGAAATTTTCTCTAACAGGCAATACATGGCTTACGCAAATTATTTCTATTGAAGCGGATGGCATAGAGAAAGTTTATGATCTGCATGAACCAATTTCCGACACTTGGATTACGGAGGGAATTGTCAGCCGCGGGTGTGGAGAGCAACCCCTGGCGCCATGGGATGCTTGTAATTTAGGCTCAATTAATTTAGGTAAATTTTATGAGGAAGTGCATAAAAACCGCCGGATCGGCTTGGGCGTGATGGGTTTTGCCGATATGCTGTTTAAACTCAAAATTCCTTATAACTCCCAAAAGGCGCTGGAAATGGGAGAGCGGGTAATGAAATTTATCAATGAGGAAGGACACGCCAAGTCAGAGGAGCTGGCTCTGGGACGCGGGCCTTTTCCAAGCTGGGCACACTCTATTTATGCCAAGGATAAGCCTATCCGCAATTCAACAGTTACTACCATTGCCCCGACAGGTACAATCTCCATTATTGGTGATTGTTCATCCGGCATTGAGCCGGTTTTTGCCCTGGCCTATATTCACAAAGCCAAAGGAGCGGGAGATAACATGAGGCTTTTGACCATTGCCAATCAGACTTTCGAGGATATTGCCAGAAAAGAGGGTTTTTACTCCGATGATCTGGCCAAAAAAGTGCTGGATAGGGGATCGGTTAAGGGTTTACAAGAGGTGCCGGATAGCTGGCAGGAGGTTTTTGTGACTGCGCCGGAGATTTCTCCGGAGCGGCATGTTAAAATGCAGGCTGCCTTTCAAAAATATACCGACAATGGAGTTTCCAAAACCATCAATCTGCCCAATTCGGCTACAGTGGAAGATGTCAAAACCGCCTACCTGCTGGCCTGGCAGACCGGCTGCAACGGCATTACCATTTATCGGGACGGTTCTAAAAGCACCCAGGTATTAAACGTTTCATCAACCTTGCAGCCGGCTCCTGTAGCAGGCCGGCCCATGATTTTGCGGGGCAGGACTTATAAAATTTCCACCCCGGTGGGGGAAGCTTTTATTACGGTTAACAGGAATGAGCATGACCAGCCGTTTGAGGTATTTGTGACAGTGGGTAAAGGCGGCATGCACACCATGGCTGATGCGGAGGCCATGGGCAGGCTGGTGTCGCTTTCTTTAAGACTGGGTAGAAATGGCGGAGCAGTGGATCCCAAAGAGGTGGCTTCAAAAATTATCTCCCAGCTTAAGGGAATTGGGGGGGCTTCTTCGGTGGGGTTTGGTAAAAACAGGGTGTTAAGTTTGGCAGATGCCATTGCCAAGGTGTTATCTGAAGATCTGGCTTTAAACGGGGTTAGCAAAGGAGAGATAGAACAGGTTCCTTTAAATCTGACTACTTCCACAAATGTTGATCTTTGTCCGGAATGCGGCAGCGCCTCCTTTGTCATGGAAGAAGGCTGCAAAAAATGCCACTCCTGTGGCTACTCCTTGTGTTAAAATACCAGAACTGTGAATTCTGAAAAAGGTTTGGTTATTCTTTATACAGGTGAAGGTAAAGGTAAAACAACAGCAGCGCTGGGACTGGTGCTTCGGGCCGCTGGATATAATAGGAAATGTTTAATTGTGCAATTTGGCAAAATCTGGTTTACCGGAGAACTGTTGGGTATTAAAAAACTTGCTCCGCTGGTAAAAATAATCCAGGGTGGTAAGGGGTTTGTAAAAATTTTAGGGGATAAACTACCTCTTAAAGAGCATAAAAAGGCTGCCAGAGAAACATACAAGATGCTTTACGCTGAGGTACTATCGGGCAAATGGGATGTGGTGGTGGCTGATGAGCTGGTTGGGGCTGTTTCTTCCAATTTGCTTCCTCTTTCAAAAGCTGTTAAACTGATTAAAGATAAACCCGATCAAGTGGATTTGGTGTTAACGGGTCATCACGCGCCCGAAAAGCTAGTTGAGCTGGCAGATTTGGCTACAGAGATGAGGGAAATAAAACATCCTTTTCAAAAAGGATTTCTGGCTAAAAAGGGTATTGACTTTTAGCACTCTTTATGTTAATCTGCTAATTGATTATTATGCCTGAACCTTTAAGACCATTCATACATGAACCAATCAAATTTAATCCTACCATGCCGGTAGGCCCTTTGCGCGATACGGTTATTTTCCCGGGCAATTCCGTGCCCATTATTTCCGGTCGCGCCAAATCCAAGGCAGCCTTGGATACCGCCTGGAACACTGATAAACTGATAGTTTTTGTGACCCAAAAAAATTCCCGCATTGAAGAGCCGACTGAAAAAGATCTTTACAGGGTAGGTACGGTTTGTTTGATCCGCCGGGTGGTGAAAAATCCCGAGGGCGAGTATACTTTGCAGGCAGAAGGCGTAGCCAGAGTCTATCTTAAAAATTTTGTAAAAACAGAGCCTTTCCTGGAAGCGGAAATTGAAGAAATACCGGAGCTTTATGAAAAAAGCGAGCAAACAGAAGCTTTAATCAGAACTGTCAGAGATCAGGTCAAGCGCTTTTTGGAACTGGGCGGAAATCCTTTTTTTGATGCTGCCAATTTTGCCAACTGGTCTTTATTTACTTATTCCGATGATCCCAACCAGCTGGTAAATTCCGTGACCCAGGCCATTGATTTTAAAACCATTGATAAACAGCAAATCCTGGAGATGACCTTGGCCCAGGAGCGTTTGCAGAGACTCTCCGAACTTTTAGCCAAAGAAATCAGGATTATGGAAATTTCCCAAAAGCTGAATAAACAAACCCAGGAGCGGGTTTCCCGTATGACCAAAGAGGCGATCCTGCGGGAACAGATGAGAAGTATCGAGGAAGAGCTGGGAGGAGGGGAAGGCGAGCACAGCGAAATTAAAGAGTTTGAGCTGAAGATTAAAAAGGCCGGCATGCCCAAAGAGGTGCAGGACCGGGCCAAAAAAGAGCTGGGCAGGCTGGCCAAAATGTCTGCTTATAATCCTGAAGCAGGCTACATTAGAAATTACATTGAATGGTTGACAGATCTGCCCTGGAAAGTCGCCCGAGACGGTAAAATTGACTTGAAAAAAGCAGAAGAGATTTTGGATGAAGATCATTACGGCTTAAAGAAAGTTAAGGAAAGAATAGTTGAGTTTTTGGCTGTTCATAAACTGGCAGGCAAAATGAAGGGGCCAATTCTTTGTTTTGTCGGTCCTCCCGGCACGGGTAAGACCTCGATTGGTAAATCAATTGCCCGGGCTTTGAACAGAAAATTTGTCAAAGTCTCTTTGGGAGGTATCAGAGATGAAGCGGAGATCAGAGGTCATAGGAGAACTTATGTAGGCAGCATGCCGGGAAGAATTATCCAAGGGATTAAGCAGACAGGCGCCTCCAACCCGGTCTTTATGCTGGATGAACTGGACAAGCTGGGGGCAGATTACCGCGGCGATCCTTCGGCAGCCCTGCTGGAAGCTTTGGATCCTGAACAAAACGAAGGATTTTCCGATCATTATCTGGAAGTGCCCTATGATTTGTCCAATGTGATGTTTATCACCACTGCCAATATTCTGGATACTATCCCTTTTGCTTTAAGAGATAGACTGGAAGTGATCCGCTATCCGGGTTATACAGAAGACGAGAAATTCCATATTGCCAAAAAGTTTTTGGTTCCCAAACAAATTACCAATCACGGGTTAAAACCAAACCAGATTGAATTTAACGATGAGGCAATATATTCGCTCATTAGAGAATATACCCGGGAAGCGGGAGTGAGGAATTTGGAACGAGAACTGTCTGCCGTGATCAGAAAAGTGGCCAGAAAAGTGGCTGAAGCAAACGGCGAGGCCAAAAATTTTGCTATTGCTCCGGATGACATTCATAAGTTTTTGGGACCGATCAAGTTTTTGCCGATTTTGGCTGAGAAAGAAGATGAGGTGGGTATGGTGACAGGTCTTTCCGTGACAGAGGCCGGGGGAGAAGTGCTTTTTATTGAGGTAACTCTGATGCCGGGTAAAGGAGGTTTGCTGTTGACAGGTCAGTTAGGTGATGTGATGAAAGAGTCGGGACAAGCTGCCATGAGCTATGTCAGGGCTCATTGGGCTTCTCTTGGTTTGCCGGAGAGATTTTTCCAAAAAGTTGACGTGCATGTGCATGTGCCGGAAGGAGCTATCCCCAAAGACGGGCCTTCGGCAGGCATAACCTTAACTACTGCCATTGTTTCCGCTTTTACCAGAATTCCGGTCCGGAAAGATGTGGCCATGACAGGGGAGGTGACGCTGCGGGGAAGAGTTTTGGAAATAGGCGGATTTAAAGAGAAAATTCTGGCAGCTCACAGGGCAGGGGTGAAAATTATTATTGCGCCTGCGGATAATCAGAAAGATCTGGAAGATATTCCGGATTATGTCCAAAAAGATCTAAAATTTGTGTTTGTCAAACACATGGATGATGTGTTAAAAGTAGCCCTCATCCGTTCCCCTCAACCAAAAATCATCAAACCTCTCCCTCTTCAACCTGCCTATTTGGCATAAGTTTATTAGCTGTTGTTCTCCATCTTGTATAATAGATAATAGTTCAAGAAATGACTGAACAAATTACAGCAAATCCTGAATCTGGCAGGAAACCTATCGGAATAGAAATCAGCGGAGTTTTTAAAATACCTGAGGGCGCTGAGACAAAACATGTTCTTGAAGGTAGAGTTGGTAGAAGACGGATATTTCTCGTTGAAAGAGAATTTAATCAGAGTTACATCAATAATTGGCATATTTTCAGAAAAGCAGGGTTACCTGTTGTGCCTACTTTACGAGTAAGCTCAAGGAATACATTGCTAGTTACAGATATAAAAGCAGATGGTAGTGAAATATATGGGAAGAGTCTTCTAACTTCTTTGCACGATATTCACGAGATAAGAAGTAGGCCAAGATTAAATGTTGATAGAGTATTTCTACAATTAACGCAACCTGGCAATTTCCAGTCAATAGACAGAAAAACGAAAGAATACTTGGATATTGCAAATTCAGAACGAATAAGATTACCTTTTGATGATCCATTTGAGTTTGTTGTTCATCCTGATGGTAGTTGGGAATTAATGATTTTGGATTTAACGTATGGTTATGCAATAGCTGAGTCAGTATACTCTTATCATGTTAATGAATTAAGAGAGCAAAACACCCGGGCAACAAGAGATTTTCTCGCTCAATTACAATATATTAGAAGAGAATTAAGTAAACAAAAACCTAGTTTTCTCAAACAATTGTGGAAAAAGTTTAAGAGATATCGATAGTAAGAGATATAGTAAGGATAGCCCGTCAGTTAAGATCCGTACTTGACTAAACAAAGCAGGGTAGTGTAAATTCTTTCTCGTGGACTTAATTATCAGCAACGTTAACTTAATCATCTGGTCTGCCGTAGGGGCAGCCATTTTTTATGGCCTCTATCTGATTTGGGATATTGTGCGACGACCAAAAGGGGATGAGAGGATGCAGGAGATTGCCAGAGCCATTCAAGTGGGAGCAGCAGCTTATTTGAAAAGACAATACATGGTAGTGGCTGTGGTGGCTGCAGTTTTAGCAGGCGTTATCTATTATTTCCTGGGTCAAAACAGCGCCATTGGTTTTCTGGTGGGCGCTACTCTTTCCGCCTTGGCCGGATTTATCGGTATGAGTGTGGCAGTTCGAACTAATGTGCGGGTGGCAGAAGAGGCCAAACAGGGTTTGCCGCAAGCTTTTTCTCTAGCTTACAAAGGTGGGGCAGTCACCGGATTTCTGGTGGTGGGGCTGGCTTTGGCAGCGGTTTTTGGCTTTTTCCAGTGGAGCGGTCAGGATTTAAAAGCTCTGGTTGGTTTGGGTTTTGGCGGATCTTTGATTTCGGTTTTTGCCCGTTTGGGTGGGGGCATTTTTACCAAAGGAGCTGATGTGGGGGCCGATCTGGTAGGCAAGTTGGAAGCGGGCATTCCCGAGGATGATCCGAGAAATCCGGCTGTGATTGCCGACAATGTGGGTGATAATGTAGGCGATGATGCCGGCATGGCAGCGGATATTTTTGAAACTCATGTGGTCACAGCCATTGCAGCCATTTTATTGGGAGCGCTGATTTTGCCAACCTATCCCAATGCTTTGCTTTATCCCCAGGTTTTGCTGGCAGCAGCCATTTTTGGATCTATTTTTGGAAGTTTAATAATCCGTTTAACAGGCAAAAATGTTATGGGAGCGCTTTACAAAGGTCTGGCCGCCGCCACCATTTTTGCCCTGATTTTGTTTTATCCGCTGACCTTAGCTTTAATGGGGCAAAATCCGGAATTTAATGTTTTAAATTTATATTTATCTTCACTGGTGGGAGTGCTGGTAACAGGAGCGATTTTTTGGATTACGGAATATTATACGGGCAGTCAGTATAAACCTGTTCAGCACATTGCTTCATCTTCCAAAACCGGTCATGCCACCAACATTATTGCCGGGCTGGCTATTTCCATGCAATCCACTTTTTTGCCGGTCATACTTATTTCCGCGGCAGTTCTGGTTAGCTTCTGGCTGGCCGGTTTGTATGGCATTGCTCTGGCAGCTGTAGCCATGCTTTCTCTGGCCGGGACAGTGGTGACCATTGATGCTTTTGGGCCGATTACCGACAATGCCGGCGGGATTGCCGAGATGGCCAATCTGCCTTCGAAAGTGCGGGCTGTAACTGATCCTCTGGATGCGGTGGGTAATACCACCAAGGCAGTCACCAAAGGTTATGCCATAGCTTCGGCCGGTCTGGCCGCTTTAGTTTTGTTTGCGGCTTATTCCCAGGAGTTTGCCTCGATTGGTAGAGACTTGCAGTTTAGTTTGTCCGATCCCAAAGTGATTGTGGGGCTGTTTGTGGGAGGATCACTCCCCTATCTTTTTGCTTCCTTTGCCATGGAAGCAGTGGGAAAGGCCGGAGGGGCAGTGGTGGAGGAAGTCAGAAGACAATTTAGAGTGATTAAGGGTATTATGGAAGGAAAAGCCAAACCGGATTATGCCAGATGTGTGGAAATTGTCACGGCTTCTGCTCAAAAAGAAATGTTAATTCCGGCTTTGATACCGGTTCTGGCGCCGGTAATAGTTGGATTTGCTTTAGGTCCGGTAGCTTTGGGCGGGATGCTGGTGGGGTCAATAGTTACAGGGATTTTTGTGGCTATCTCCATGACCACCGGTGGAGCTGCCTGGGATAATGCCAAAAAATATATTGAGTCGGGAAAATTGGGGGGTAAAGGCAGCGATGCCCATAAAGCAGCAGTAACAGGGGATACTGTGGGTGACCCCTACAAAGATACTGCCGGCCCGGCCATTAATCCCATGATTAAAGTCGTCAACATAGTAGCATTACTTTTAGTACCATTTTTGAAATAAACAAGTTTGTTTTTTTCAAAATAAGGAGATTAAATGGTAGAACATAACCAAGGTTTTGATCCTACTAAGCTTAACGCAGAAGAACTATGGGCATGGACAATGAGACAACCAGAACCTTCTCCAGAACAGGTTGAAGAAGTGAGGGGGTCTCTGCTTGATTGGTTACGGGGTGCACCGGCCAGATGATAATTAGCATGAGGGCATTTATTAATGGTTTGGAAGCTTTGGATACTTTACCAGAACCTCCCGAGAATAAGAAATAACTTCTAGGTTTTATTTTCACATTGATAATTGATAAATTGTTTATTGCATCATACACTTATATGTATAAGTGTATAAATAATGGGGAAGTTTAATTATTTCAATTATAAAGAGAAACGGTTGGATAAATTTTCTTACACCCAGCAGCAGGATTTAGTTTTTGATTTAATCAATGCTTTTGCTTTGGCTAACAAGCCTTTGGACGCGGCTTTATTCATTCAGGATTTATTAACAGAAGATGAAGTAAAAATCTTGGCCAAGAGGTTGCGTATTGCCAAGTTTCTTTTAACCGGATATAAGCACGAAGATATAGTTTCGGAACTTCATTGCAGTTTTGCTACGGTAACTAAGGTGAGGATCTGGCTAGATAATGCAGGAGATGGACTGAAAAAAGTTATCCGCCGGCTGCCGGAAAGAAAGCAAGTTTCTATTCCTAGGAAAACTCCGGGAGTGGGCTACGGCCTGCCTGACATATTGGCTTATTATCTTTCTTCCGCTTCAAAGAAAAAAGAAGATAAAAATCTAAAAAAATTCTTAGTCAGTATGAAAGAAAAAAATGCCATAGATCGAGAATTAAAAGAAGAAATTAATGAGGATTTTAGAAAACTTAAAAAGAGAAAGGGTTAATAGTGAGAATAATATACACTTATATGTATAGGTGTATATTCATAGATTATTTCTCCAGGAATCTTTTTGCAAGATATAAAGCCGCTATCATTCTAGCTTCAGTAAGTTTACCTGCATCTATCAGTTTCTCAAATTTACCAAAGGGATATTTAATAATTTCCAATTCATATTCCTCGTCACCTTCCAATTTGCTGGTTGTTAAAACTTGGGCCAAAAATACATGAGTTCTTTGAGTTAAATATCCAGGAGACATAGTTAATACTCCAAGTTTATCTAGTTTTCCGGCCTTAAGTCCTGTTTCTTCTTGTAACTCCTTATTGGCAGTTGTTAAATCATCATGTCCTTCCTCAATTTTCCCTTTTGGTAGACCTAGCTGGTATTCATCAATTGCATAGAAATATTCTCTAACTAGGATTAATTCACCTTTTTCATTTATTGGTACAATTAATGCTGTATCTCTTTTTTCCAAAATCTGATAAGTAACCCTTTTTTGGTTAAATGCAATGTCTATATCTTTGATGGTAAAAAGTTTCGTTTTGAAAATGACTTCTTCACCAATTCGCCGAATCATGATTGAGTTGGATTTGGGGGAGGGAGGGGTTGGCCGCCCATTAGGGCGTTTTTTACTTCTTGAACCACCTGATCCGGAGTGTAGGATGCCTTAATTAAATAAGCCTGGGCCCCCAGCTCAAATCCTTCTTTAATGACCGCTTCCTGACCCAAATTGGTTAAAAGTATGGTGATCATGGGAGATTGAGGATTTTGGGTTTTAAACTCCCGCAGAAGCTGCAAACCATTCATACCCGGCAGCATGATATCCAAAAGCAACAGGTCAAAAGTTTCTGCTTTTAACATTTCCAGTCCGCTTGGCCCGTCCACAGCGGCTTTAACCTGGAATCCTGCTTTGGTCAGTTGTCTGACATAAAGCTCTCTGATAAAATCCTCATCCTCAACCAGTAAAATTTTTTTTGCTGTTGGATCCATTAACATATTGTATATTAGATAAGTCAATAATTCAAAGCCCCTGTTTGAATGGCTTCGGAAACGAATCTGTTGCTGTTAAGAGTTGCTTCTTGGACTATTGGCAAACTAAAATGGAATTTAGATCCTTTGCCCGGCTCGGATTCTACCCAGATTCTGCCGTTTAATTTTTGAATGATGGATTTACTGATGTAAAGCCCCAAACCGGTTCCTTTGCTGCCTTTTTGCAAAGTGTTGGATACGCGAAAGAATTTATTAAACAGGTGCGGGATAGCCTCGGCCGGGATGCCGACCCCGGTATCCTCAACAGTGGTGACGATCTCGTTGGGAGCGCTATTTGAGTAAACGCTGACCCGCCCTCCTGCCCCGGTATAACTGATGGCATTGGCCACCAGGTTATTGATCACCTCGGCCAGGCGCAGAGGATCGGCCATAACTTTTGGCAGGGTCGCATCTTTGGTATAGTTTAAAATGATATTTTTGAGTTTAGCCTGATTTTGCAAATCCTCAACTGCTTTGTCCAAAACAGCGTTTAAATCAACCTGTTCCACACTGACAGCCATCTGCTCTCTTTCTATTTTGTTAACGCTTAAAAGATTTTCCACCAGGGCCTGGAGTTGTCTGGCCGAAACCAGGCTTCTATCCAGCAGTTCTGCCTGTTCTTTGGTCAGCTTGGGGCGGTTTTCCTCAATAAATACCGACAAATAGCCGATGATATTGGTTAAAGGGGTTTTTAGTTCATGTGAAGCCATGGAAACAAAATCCAGTTTCATTTGCTCCAGTTCTTCTTCTTTGGATAAATCATGCAAAATTAAAATACAGCTTAAATTGGTTTGGACTGTTCCCTCTGCCTGGGTGGTCATCAGGTTAACTTTTGTTTGCTTGCCTTCTTTCCCCACCACTTTGACGGGTTTATTGAAACTGCCCCGGCAATAAGTTTTGGGTAGAATTTCTTCCTGTTCACTAAAAAGTTTAATCATCTGATCAATTGGTCTGCCTTGAATTTCCGTTTCGCTGTAGCCTGTCAGCTCCCGGTTGCGCTGCATTTCTGGCGCTTTCAGCCAGCTTCCTCCTTAAGTTTAAAATCCAAATTATTGCTGCCGCAACCGCAACAATACTCGTGATGGCTGTCAATATCAAAAGAGCAGTTGACATGTTTTAAGAGTAACAGAAGCTTTATATTTAGGTCAATAATTGCTATACTGCGGATAAATTGGCGCGTTCGTCTAGTGGCCCAGGACGGGTCGTTCTCAACGACCAAATCAGGGGTTCAAATCCCCTACGCGCTACATTAATTGACATTTGCGGGAATTTAAATTAAAATTTGCCGATGTCAAAAATACCAAGGGTTGAAAAAGCTAAAAACACTTATCTGACCTCCAAAGGCCTGTCAGATGCCAGGGTCGAGCTTGACTATCTTAAAAAAACCAAAAGAGTCCAAATTGCCGAGAGAATTCATCAGGCCAGAGAATACGGGGATATCACGGAAAATTCAGAATACGATGCGGCTGTGGAAGAGCAATCCCTGATGGAAAACAGGATTTCCGAGCTGGAAGAAGTGTTAAAAAACGCCAGAGTCATTTCGGAGAAACAAACAACGGATTTTGTGGTGATTGGGTCAACTGTTAAAATAGAAATGGATGACGGCATTGATGAGTTTAAAATTGTGGGCAGGGTGGAGGCAGATCCTTCCAAAAAAAGGATTTCCAACGAGTCTCCTTTGGGCATGGCCCTGCTGGGCGCTAAAAAAGGGGAAGAGGTGGATGTAGCAACGCCAATCGTTCGCTATAAGTGTAAAGTACTGGAGATAAAATGATTTACAGGAAGTTTAAGCCAGATAAAAAAGTTTACGCCGGATTATCAGAAGATGATAAAAAGGTTTTAGCCATCCTAGGGGGAGTGGTAAAAGAAGTGGCCAGAGTTTATGAGCTCCAACTTAAAGATGGTTTTTATCCCAAAGGGATCTCTAAAAAGGTTTTGGAGGAAGCTGCCAAAAAAGACCCGGAAATACTTTCACCATTTAGCTTTGTGGAGAAGAAAAACGTTCAATTGGAAGCTGTTCCTTATCATCAGAAATACGCAGAGTATCTTATACCAATTTCTAAAAAAATAGAAAAAGCAGCTAGGATTTGTAAGAACAAATCTTTAAGGTTCTACCTAAAAGCCAGGGCAAAATCTTTAATAGACGGTAGTTATAGAGAGGCGGATATTGCTTGGTTAAATGTTAAAAATTCCAATATAGATTTTAGTGTAGGGCCTTTTGAAAGATATCTAGACAAGATACTTTTTATAAAACGAATATTTCAGGCCCATGTTGGGATTATACATAAAGAAAAAACAGCATTTGCTGAAAAAATAAAAGATACTCTTTATGCATCTGCAAAACTAAGTACTGAAAAATATCATTCAACGAACATTCCTAAAAAGGGCGTTGCTATACTTGTAGAGAATTGTCTTGCTAGCTCGGGTTATATGGCAGATACCATCTTTTCAAGAGAACATTTCCCTTCAGATTTAGATGTAATGCAGCAACACGGAGCCAAGGTTTTGATCTACCAGTCACAAATGGATCTTAGGTTTAAAAAATTATACTATTACATTTTTAAATCACTTTTCGAGAAACGTTTCGCCCAAAAATATTCAAGAGAACTGTTATATGAAGCCGTAAGTTTCAATGCTTTGATTTATGAATTAGGCAGAATGCTTCATAAATTCTCAGGAAGCAGAGAAAGACTTAAGGAGCTTTATGGTCCTATTGATGAGGCGAATAGTTTTGCCTCTGGTTTAGAACACAGCAAACACCTGGTGGTCAAAGGATTAATCTCTCAAGATAAACTTGAGGCAATGATTATTATGCATATTGTCTGGATGTTTACTGATTGGTTAATCTATCAACATAATAATAAAGTCAATGAGAATCATATTGTGGGAGGTTCTATTTTACTGAATTCATATTTCTCTCATGGTGCACTACATGAAGCAGGAGGAGTTTCTTGGCCGAATTTTTCCAAAATATTTTTTGAGATTGAAACATTAGCCTATCAACTGGTTGCTCTTCTCCAACGCGGTTCTTACTCGCAGGTACAGCAGTTTATCAAAAGAAACGCTGATCTTTCGATCTATCAAAGATTAGGTAAAAAATTAGACTTTTTGACTGCCTCCTTTATACCTTAAGTATAGACGAATGTGTCGCATATGTGTTTACACAATTCGGAAACTTTCATTTATTCCCCATTTATGCTACAATTAGCCCTAATTCCGCTTAATCAGTGGAAGATGTAATATGGCAACAGAAAGAGTGAATAATTGTGCAAGAAAATTTGAAGGCGCCCTTCGTCTTGTACCAGATCAAGACAAAGTTTTGGTTGATGCGTTAATAAGACCATTAGAGTCAGCAACTGCTTTTTTTCGTGCGCAAAGGGCAGAAGGTTTTTACGGAAGTTTAACTCTTGGTGATGATTTGCCCGAAAACGGAGATTCTCCGCATACGATTATTAGAAGTAATGGTGAAGATAGAGTTTATGGATATAGAGAAATAGAGCCGTATAGAAGATATTTAAGAGATATAGCCCGTAGGATGGAAGATGCGGTTGGGGTGGCTAATGATATCAATGATCCTGAAAAAGATTTAATTGAGGCCAGTTTAAGACCAAGAGCTTTAGCGTTAAGGGAAGGTAAATTTACCGAAGCAATGATATTAGGATTGAATACACGTTTAAATCCTCGTTATCACCTGTTTGTAGGCTTATTGGATAGATATCTAGATCCAAGAGGTTTAAAGCTGGTAATGCAAGGATGGTTACAGAGAGTAAGACCTGAAGAAAATAGATATTTCAATGATTTAGCGCACCAGATTACCAGAAGTAATATTCCTGGATTCCGAGTAATTTATGGTGATATGTTGGCAGCAGGCGGAATGACTGTTGATAAATCTTGGAATGGTAATACAATTCCTTCAGAAGACGATATCAGAAAGCAAGTAGGGGCGGATAGTTATCTATTTTCAAATAATATGGATGAATCTACAAAAGAGGTGGATATTCCTGCAGTAAGACTGTACATACCTCAAGTTGTGCAAGTATCAGACTGGGAAGAAACAATGCTTAGAGCAAAGAAAAAAGCATTTACAGCTCATGAAACTGGTCATGCTGAAATGCCTTTTGATGGAGAGACTATAAAACTTTTAGGCGGCAGATATATGGCAATAAAAGAATTATTGGCAGAGTTATTTGCAGTAACAGAGATTGCAAAGTTGCCAAGAAGTGTAATTAGTTTTTCTATGAAACAGTTAATTTATGCAAGATCTTTAGCAGTATGGAGAAATGGTATTGATAAATACCTCCAAGAAACTGATCCTGACAAAAAAGCTATACTAGAACATTATGCATGGGCAGGAGTTTGGAGGACTAACCATCAGGAAAGAGAAGGAGGAGTAAGAATGAGTGAAAACGGAATGATGAGCGTACCAGATTGGGATCGGTTTGTAGAACTGGATGGAGATCTATCACGGGAATTACTTAGTGCTATAAATCACGAAAGATACGAAAGAGGTTTTGTAGATAGGGTTATTGGATTCAATTCTCGAATACCAAGGGAATATATTGATACAAACGGAAATGGAAACTATGATTCATTGGTAGGTACATCATTAGGGTAGACAACAGACTTTTAATAAGTGTCACTTTTGATATCTTTCTTTTGTTGTATTGTTGTGATATAATTTTAAAAACTAATTTCATTCCCTATCATGGATAGGGAATTATGGGAAGTGGAAAAAATATGAGTACAAGTCCAGAACGATTGGGAGTGCTAATACCAAGCGGCAAACACATTCTTAGAGGTGTTATAAACGCACTCGGAGAAAAGGGTATTCAGCCTACCCATCAAAAGAGAAATGGCAATCTATATCTAGAAGTTGATGATCCCCCGGTAACCTTGACGGCCCAACACTCTTTTGATGTTTTAAGACAGGTGGATAGCGGTATATATGTGGCTGGAATTGTCGGCAGCGATAGGGTTGCTGAATATTTGGCTGTTGCCCGAGTGGATAGAAATCCTTTGCCAGGTATAGAAGAGCTGGGACGTCTTGAAGTGTTTCATCCGGCACCACGATTGAGTATTTTAGTTGGAGAAGCTGTAGGTTATCGAAGCGCGGCAGATTTAGCAAATCAGCGTATAGTTACTTCTTATCGAGGTTTAACGGAAGAATGGTTTAATGATCGAAATATTGAAATAGCTTTAGATCGAGTAGAGGGCAAAGAAGAAATACAGGTATTTAACGGTAGAGCCGAAGCAGCAGTGGTGCTGGTGAGTAGTGGGGCAACGATGAGAAGATGGAGATTAAGGGAATTGGCTGTAATGATAGATGATGTTCAGCCGGTACTCATTTATAATCCGCTTGCTTTACGGGAAAGTGGCGAGCAGGAGTTATTTAATCAATTTATGGCAAGATTTAGAAGCGGTGGGGCGACTCATCATACACCAGATTTCACAAGAGCTATGTTGGATCATGCTACACCGGCAGGCTAACCCCTATTTCTTCTTCATTGTCAAAACTTATCCTTAAAGGTATACTTTAGCCATGGCGCTGCAAGCTTTACAAAAAGAAAGACTTAAGAAATTAAGAAATATTCAAAGATTGGGGATTAACCCTTTCCCTTCAAAATCCAATAGAAAGCATGAAATTTTTGTGGCCCGGAAAATGATGGGGAAAAAAGTTTTTGTGGCAGGGAGGATTAGATCTCTTCGTCCCCATGGAAAAATAACTTTTGTTGATCTGGAAGATCAATCCGGCAAAATCCAGTTATTTTTTTCAGAAGCAGAATTAACCGGAGAAAAGTACGAGTTTTTAACCAATTTGGATTTGGGAGATTTTATTGAAACTACCGGAGAAATTTTTAAAACACAGGCAGGGGAAATAACTGTCAGGGTTTCCAATTATAAAATACTGTCCAAAAGTCTTCGTCCCCTTCCTTCTTCCTGGTACGGATTAAAAGACGTGGAGGAAAGATACAGAAAAAGATATCTGGATCTTTTAATGAATGATTCTGTCAGAAAAGTTTTTGAAATACGATCAAAAGTGATTTATTATGTCAGAAAATTCATGATTGAGGAAAAGGGGTATTTGGAAGTGGAAAACCCCATCTTGCAGCCGGTTTATGGAGGAGGCAGAGCCAAACCCTTTAAGACCCGCCACAATGCCCTGGACAGCAATTTTTATCTTCGAATTTCCAATGAACTGTATTTAAAAAGATTAATTGTGGGGGGGTTTGAAAAAGTGTTTGAAATCGGTCATGTTTTCAGAAACGAAGGTATGGATCGAAATCATAATCCGGAGTTTACCATGTTTGAAACCATGGAGGCTTATGCCGACTATACGGATAACATGAACCTGATTGAAGAAATGTTTGAATATGTAGTCAAGGCCATTTTTGGAAAAACAAAAATAGAATTTCAGGGTATGGTTTTGGATTTTAAAAAGCCATGGACCAGAATTAAACTGGCGGATCTTTTTAAAAAACACACCGGAGTTCATTTTCATGAAATTGACACCTTGGAAAAAGCTATTAAACTAGCCAAAAAACTGGGAGTGGAAATTAAAGATTATATGACTGACGGGGAAATTTTGCTGGAGATTTTTGAGAAAAAATGCACTGACCAGCTGATCCAGCCCACTTTTGTTTTTGATTACCCGGCAGATTTTTACCCTCTGGCCAAAAGAAAAAATGATAATCCAAAACTGGTGGAGAGCTTTGATATTTATGTGGCAGGCATGGAAATGGGGACTAATTGGAGCGAGCAAAACGACCCTCAGATTTTGAAAGAAGCTTGGGTGGAAGAGAAAAAGAAAATGAAAAAAGGCAACCTGGAAGCTCAAAAGACCGATGAAGATTTTCTGGAGGCGCTGGAATACGGCATGCCCCCCACTTCCGGCATTGGGCCGGGACTGGATAGATGGATTATGGTTTTTACCAACTCTCCCGCCATTGCCGATGTGATACTTTTTCCGACACTAAAACCTGAAAGGAAAGGAATCAAAAAACTTGAATAATTTGCCTGATGAGAGATCAAAAAGATTTGTGGCAATACTTAATAAAAAAGTAGAAACTGGTAAATTAATGAATGCGCTGGGGCATATGACTGCAGGACTGGCCGGCGGCTTTGGTAAAGGGGAAGAAATGTGTTTTCTGGACTATAAAGATAAAGACTTGGGGGCGCACCCTAATATTTCTCACTTTCCTTTTATAGTTTTAAAGGCAGATAATTCCAATCAGATTAGAACTGTTCGTAATGAAGCATTAGCCAGGGGTATAATCTTTACAGATTTTACTTCCACTATGACTGTGGGGGCCTCCCAGGAACAGCAAGACAGGACTAAAGAAACTCCGGAAGCAGAACTGGAGTATTGGGGAATTTGTTTATTTGGGAATACAGCTATTTTAAGAGAATTTACCGGAAAGTTTTCACTATTGAACTAAAATGACAAGAAATGAAGCTCACAATTTGATGATCCAGATGCTCAAAAGTAAAAACCTGCAAAAGCATGGGTTGGCAGTGGAAGCCATTATGCGTGCTTTGTGTAAATATCTGCAGAATGTTCACGATCGTGAACAAAATGAATTTGATGAGGAGGAATGGGGAATTGTGGGATTACTTCATGATGCTGATTATGAACTGGTGGAAAAAGATCCCACAAGACATACACTGGTTACCGAAGAAAAACTGCGTCCTCTGGGGGCCAGCGAGCGAATTATCAACGGTATTAAAGCTCATCATGATGGGATCAAAGCGAGCAGGGATAACTATCTGGAAAAGGCAGTTTATGCCGCCGATGATATGTCCGGTTTGATCACGGCAGTAGCTTTAGTTCGGCCGGATAAAAAATTATCATCAGTGACTGTTGATTCGGTGGTGAAGAAATTTCACCAAAAATCTTTTGCCTCGGGAGCAAAAAGGGAACAGATTTTAGCTTGCGAAAGAGAATTGGATATTCCTTTGGAGGAATTTGTAGGAATAGCACTTAAAGCAATGCAGGGAATTTCTGATCAGTTGGGATTGTAATGAAAATAAATGATTTAAAGAAAATTTTGAAAGTTTTTTTGACTTTGCAGTGGGCTAAGGAGCTGCCCCGGCAGGGTTTTATTGCCATGGGATTTAAAAGAAATGAGGCAGATTCGGTAGCAGCCCATTCTTTTTCCACAGCTCTCCTGGCCTATTTTTTTGCCAAAAACCTGCAAAAAGAAGGGGTGAAAATTGATGCGGAAAAAGTTTTGAAAATGGGTTTGGTTCATGATATCGGGGAAACTATTGTGGGAGATGTGGGTACTTTTGTCAAAGGTATGGCCGGAGGAGTTTTTAAGAATATTGAGGAAGAAGGGGTCAAGGCTTTGGTCGCGGGTTTGGATTCGCGGGAAGAAATTATGGAACTGGTGGAAGAATATAATCAAAGAAAGTCTGTAGAAGCTAGAGTGGTCAAAGCTGCTGATAATCTTGATGCTCTGGCCCAGGCTAAAGGTGTACCCGGGGCAGCCAATGCGTTAAAATACTTTAAGCAGGTGTATCATATTACTAAATTTGACTGGCATAAAAAAGCCGTGGATTTAATTTTAAGCGGGGAAGTGGAACCGGAAAGGAGTTGGCAAAATGTTAGACATTAATTTTATTCGAGAAAATTTAGATAAGGTTAAAAAATCCGTTGAGGCAAGAAAAGCTAATGTGGATTTGGAAAAACTTTTATCTTTGGACAATGAGAGAAAAAATCTCATCCAACAGGTAGATGACTTGCGGGCAAAACGGAATGAAGCGGCAAAAGCAAGGGACAAGAATCAAGGGACAAGAATCAAGGATGAATTACAAAATCAAGAAAAAAAATTAAGCGCAGTGCAAAAAGACTGGGAACACCTAATGCTTCAGGTGCCTAATGTTATTATGGATGAAGTGCCAATAGGAGATGTTTCTAAAAATAAAGTCATCAGGAAAAATGGTGAGCCTCCGAAATTTTCTTTTAAACCCAAAGACCATATGGAACTGGGAAAACTGCTTGATATTATTGATTTTGAAAGAGGAGTCAAGGTGGCAGGATTTCGGGGATATTTTTTGAAGCAGGCAGGAGCAAGATTGCAATGGGCTGTTTTAAACTTTGCTTTTGACCATTTAACCCAAAAAGGTTTTCAGGGGATTGTCCCGCCGGTTATTAACAGAAGTTTTGCTCTGGAAGGCGGGGGGCAATTTCCCTGGGGGCAGGAGGATACATATAAGGTGGGGGAAGATGAGTATTTAGTTGGTACCTCGGAGATTCCTTTAATGGCTCTACATGCCGATGAAACTTTTGATATGAAAGATTTACCTAAAAAATATGTGGGCGTATCCCCTTGTTTTAGAACGGAAATTGGTTCGTACGGCAAAGATACCAAAGGGTTGTACAGAGTACACGAGTTTTATAAAGTGGAACAGGTGGTGTTGTGTGAAGCTCAAGAACAGGAATCCTTGGGTTTTTTTGAGGAGCTGCAGGAAAACAGCGAAGAGATTTTGGATATGCTCGGTCTCCCCTATCAAGTGGTGGTCATGTCTTCGGAGGAAATGGGTAAAAAGCAGGCTTTGCAATATGATATTGAAACTTGGATGTCCGGCAGAGCCGGATACGGGGAAACCCATTCAAATTCTATTTGTTTGGATTTCCAGACCAGAAGATTAAAAATTAAATATCGCGACAGCGACGGCCAGATAAAATTTTGCCACGCCCTCAACAATACTGCCATTGCCTCCCCGCGTATTTTGATTCCCCTTCTTGAAAATAATCAACTGGCAGACGGTTCAGTTAAAATTCCGGAAGTGTTACAAAAATATACAGGTTTTTCTGAAATCAAACCAAAATGAAAATTCAATTATCAACAGTACAGTTGGATAAAGCATCGGATCTCGCTCTGGGATTAGGTCAAATTTTGTTTGGATCAACAGTATTGCCATTTATTATTCCTGCGCTCGACAAACCACCCTTAACAGTGTTATTATTTGGTTTGGTAATAGCAATAATTCTTTGGATTTTTGCTATCTGGATAGTAAGGAAATAGAGATGACGTTCAATGAAACAACCATTGGTTATCTGCTTTTTTATTTTACAGCGGCATTAATTCTTAATGCCCTGATTTTCATGTATCTTGCTTCCAAAAGAAAATAAATCCCATTGATTATGACTACAATTCAAGATTTGGAACTGGAAATTAATAAAATTAAAGAAAGAAACATAAGAGTAGAAACTGAAAAATCCTGGGAAACAAGCCTGACCAGAAAGATTGTAATATCTGTCTTAACTTATTTAGTAATTTCCTTATTCTTTTTATTCGCAGGTATCAGTAAACCTTTTGTTAATTCCATAGTTCCGGCGATTGCATTTATTCTATCAACTCTGTCTGTTCCTTTTGTTAAGAAATGGTGGTTGGGATATATCCACAAAGGATGATTATCTTCCCTGGCGGAGGAGGTCTCCTGCCGAGGTGGCAGATCTGCCACCTCCACTTTCCAGCTGTCCAAAACCGGCAGTTTCACTCTCGGGAGACGGCGTGGCAGCAACCGGAGTGGGAAGCGGCGCAGGAGGTTTAACCTGTTGGGTAGTTTGAGTCGGAACTGCCGGCAGACTGCCTCCTTTTGGCGTTTGTCCAATCCCTAAAATAAAGTACGCCGATGCTCCAACCACCGCTACCAAAAGTCCCACCCCCACCCCGATCAACCATTTGGGCATTCCCCTTTTGACATTTTCTGCAGGAACGGCTCCGCCTTCAGGCGGGGTCGGCGGCACCACCAACGTTTCCGCTCCTCCGGAATTAGTTGGGATTGGCTCTGCCTGGGAATTGTTGCCAACCAGATGTGATAAATCGGTCGGAGGTGATTCTGCGGAATAAGTTTCAGCCGGGGTTGGAGCTGGAGGTGCTGGGGGCGTCCATGGGGGAGGAGTGGGGGGAGTGCTGATGGGCGGAGGTTGAGGAGGCGCGCCCCAGGGATTATCCAGGGGATTTTCCAAAGGTGTTGGGGCTGGCCCGCCTAGACTCGCGTCTGGCGAGGCTGGCGGAGGTGGTCCCGCCTCCGCAGGGCCTACGGCGGGCAAGGGCGGAGGGGGAGGCCAGTTTGGTAACCCGCCTAGCGGCAAGGCAGGCCCGCCTAGACTCGCGTCTGGCGAGGCAGGCCCGCCTAGCGGCGAGGCAGGTGGTTCCGGTACCAGGGGAGGAGTGGGTAGGGGTGGAGGGGGAGTATATTCGGGTAGAGGATTTGGAGGTGGGGGTGGCGATAAAGGCGAAAAAGGAGACGGCGGATTAAAAGCAGGAGCAGGAGGAGTCGTGGGTATCCCGCCGGCAGGCGGATTAAAGTCAAACGGCGAATTTGGTTTATTAGAGTTATCCATTTGGGCAGACCGTACTGTTAGTTTATTAAAATACATCAGCCCTGTCAATCCTGTATAATAGGCAGTATGCTGGGAATTTTTGGTAAGCTGCTTGATTCCAACGAGCGGGAGATTAAAAAACTAAAACCTTTAGTTGATGCAATCAATGCCCTTGAAAAGAAAGTATCCAAACTGACAGATAAGGAGTTGCGGGGTAAATTTGCCGAGTTTAAGCTGGCTCATGAACGGGGTAAAAGTTTGGATGAGCTTTTGCCCGAAGCTTTTGCTGCTGTCAGAGAGGCAAGCTCAAGAACCATCAAACAGCGCCATTTTGACGTGCAGATGATGGCCGCCATAGTTTTGCATCAGGGTCGGATTGCCGAGCAAAAAACCGGTGAAGGAAAAACCCTTTCTGCCACTCCGGCTCTTTTTTTAAACGCCACAGCCGGCAAAGGCGCTCATCTTGTCACAGTCAATGATTATCTGGCCCGCCGGGATTGCGGTTGGATGGGTCCTATTTTTTATGCTTTGGGAGCAACCTGCGCTACCATTGTTCACGACACTGCTTATATTTACGACCCCAAGTATAAAGATACCGCGCATGACGATAAACGATTGCAGCATCTTCGCCCTGTTTCCCGCAAAGAAGCTTACCAGGCAGACATTACCTATGGCACCAATAATGAGTTTGGTTTTGATTATTTACGGGATAATATGGCTTTCAGGTTATCCGATCAGGTACAACGGGGTCATCAATTTGCCGTTGTTGATGAGGTGGATTCAATTTTAATTGACGAGGCCAGAACTCCTTTGATTATTTCCCAGCCGGCCCAGGAGGCCACTGATAAATATGCGAGATTTACAGAAATTATTCAATCCCTGTCTTCTTCGGATTATGTGGTGGATGAAAAACTTCGCACTGCTCATTTGACCGAACACGGGATTTTAAAAATAGAGAAAATACTGGGGGTGGATAATCTTTATGAAAAAGATTTTTCCACTCTTCATCATCTGGAACAGGCTCTCAAAGCCAAAACTTTGTTCGAAAAAAATAAAGATTATGTGGTGAAAGACGGCGAGGTAATTATCGTGGATGAGTTTACCGGCCGGCTGATGCTGGGGCGCCGCTACAGTGAGGGATTGCATCAGGCCATTGAGGCCAAAGAAGGGGTGGCAGTGCAACAGGAATCTCAAACCCTGGCCACCATTTCTTTCCAGAATTATTTCAGGATGTATGGAAAACTTTCCGGCATGACCGGCACTGCCGCTACCGAAGCGGAGGAATTTAATAAGATCTATAAACTGGAAGTGGTGGTTATTCCTACTCACAGGCAGATGATTCGGGCCGATCATCCGGACACTATATATAAAACGCAAAGCGCCAAATACACGGCCGTGGCCAATTTGATAGAAAGACTTCACAATAAAGGCCAGCCGGTTCTGGTGGGTACTACGTCCATTGAAAAAAATGAGTTTCTGTCGGATTTGCTCAAAAGAAAGGGTATTTCCCATGCTCTCTTAAATGCCAAAAATCACGAGAAAGAAGCGGATATTATTGCCAGGGCAGGGGAAAAGGGGGCGGTTACCGCCGCCACCAATATGGCAGGCCGGGGAGTGGATATTATTTTGGGTAAAGGCATAGATAAACTGGGAGGGTTGTTTGTTATTGGTACAGAACGCCACGAATCACGAAGAATTGATAATCAGCTGCGGGGCCGTTCCGGCCGCCAGGGTGATCCGGGAGAGTCGAGATTTTTTGTGTCTTTGGAAGATGATCTGATGAGAATTTTCGGAGGCGATCAGGTTTCCCGGGTGATGGATTTTTTGAAAATGCCCGAGGATACGCCGATTGAACACGGACTGGTTTCCAAAGCCATTGAGGGGGCCCAGAAAAAAGTGGAGGGCCACAATTTTGATATCAGAAAACACACTGTGGAATATGACGATGTGATGAATCAGCAAAGGCAAATTATTTACGGTTTAAGGAAAAAAGTTCTGGAAACTGCAGAAAGCAAGGATACCTCTTTAAAAGAGGAGATTTTGGAAAAAATAGACAAAGAAATTCAAAGTGTGGTGATTATTCAATCGGAAGAAGGATTGGATAGTAAAAAAATTGTGGAGGAGTTTTCCACTATTGCGCCGATTGACGATCAAAGCAAAAAAGATATGGAAAGTAAAATTTTAACTCTTTCCGATTCTTCTCAAATAAGTGAATTTTTAACGGATCTGGCTAAGAATTTTTATGAACAGCGCGAAAATCAGGTGGGGCAGGATTTGGCCAGACAAATGGAAGTGTTTGTTTATTTAAATACCATTGATACTTTATGGATTGAACACCTTGATACCATGGATGACCTGCGTTCCGGCATAGGGCTTCGCGGTTATGCCCAAAGGGATCCGTTAATTGAGTATAAAAGAGAAGGCTTTGATCTGTTTGAAAAGTTGATGGTAGAGGTTGATTATGAAATAGTTCACAGGATTTTTAAAGTGGCTGTGCAGGGACAAACCCCTGCTGCTCCGCCCCCACCGGTGACAGTCGAAGAAAGACATGAAGAAAAACCCGCAGAAATAGGTGCTGTAACCAAGGTTACTATTGAAAGAGGAGGACAGGTGATAGATCAGCAGGTTTATGGAGATCAAGGTCAATTAACAAAAGTTCATGGTAAAATCGGCAGAAACGAGCCCTGCTGGTGCGGCAGCGGCAAAAAATACAAACGATGTCATTATCCGAATTAACTGCGCAATGGGTCAGATCAAAACTACCCAAAAGACCTAAAGATGCCAATAAGGGGACTTTTGGGAAGGTTTTAGTCATTGCCGGATCGGAAAATTATCCGGGCGCAGCCTATTTACCCTGCGCTGCTTGTTATAGAGCAGGAGCAGGTTTGGTGACTCTTGCCACAATACCTGTTGTGCAAAATATTGTTTGTAAGAAGTTACCAGAAGTAACTTTTGTTGTTTTACCGGAAGAAGATGGAGTAATTGGAGAGATGGCTTTGGATGTACTTTTCGCGAAAATTTTTCATGATGTAATACTTTTTGGTCCTGGTCTTGACAGAAAAGAGCAAACTGCAAAATTTATCTATCAACTACTCAAAATGGGTATAGGGGATTTAACATTTGTAATAGATGGGGATGGGTTAAATATTCTATCCGAGATTAAAGAATGGGATAAACTATTGGAAAACTATGGCAATAGCGCAGTTTTGACTCCACACCCCGGAGAAATGTCCAGATTAACAGGGTTGAGCATAGATGAGATTCAAGCAGATAGAGAAAAAGTTGCCCAAAATTTTGCAGACGGGTGGGGACAAGTGGTAGTTTTAAAAGGAGCAAATACAATTATTGCTTCCCCCACCGGAGAAAGAATGGTTTCCCCTTTTGCCAATCCTATTTTGGCAACTGCCGGTACCGGTGATGTGTTAGCCGGATGCATTGCAGGATTAATTGCTCAAGGATTGACAACTTTTGATGCGGCGTGTGTTGGGGTTTATATTCACGGTCTGGCAGGGGAAATGTTAACAGAGAAAATAGGCAAAGCAGGAGCGCTGGCTTCCGATCTATTGCCTCTTTTACCGGCCGCTATTGCACATATCCAAACATAGGATCTGTCAGATTGGTATTTTGTCCACTGCAGGCATCTAACATCAAATCTTTTGCAGGAGTTTCCCTTGGCGGAATGATACCAATGTGGCCAAATTTTACTTTGACTTCATTTAAGGCATACTCATCGGGTATGACAATGTTATACACCGGACTGCCCCGGCCCGGAACGGCAATGTGAGCATTTTTTAAGAAAAAGAAATAGCGAAAACCCACATTTTCTCCGGGCGCGGTAATATAGTTTATGGAAAAGCAGGGGAAGTTTTTATCCTTGGCATCGGCGATAATATAATTAACCACGGCTTTTTTTTCCTGGTAACCTTTGGCATAATAATTTTGATTTATTAAAGAAGAGAAACTGTTAATTAGAATCAGAGATAAAATAATTAAAATGACCAGTCCTTTTTTAAAAAATTTATACAAAGCAAAGATCAACAAAGAGGCAATTGCCAAAAAAACCACTCTGGTATTGGAAAAATAGTATTCCGAAATGGGAGAAGAGGAAAAGTAAAAAAACAAAACCGCCGCAGCGATCCAGATATAAAGCAACGCCATCTCTTTCAGGGCCATTATTTTTTTCTTTACCAGCAATAATCCGGCTAAAAGAAAGGTTGCAGTCAAGAGTGAACTACCAGTTAACATGGACAGGATTAGCTGAAATCGATACAGACCTGTTGGCCCGCCCTCCTGCTGCAATCCGAAATTATTTATCAGGCTGAAAGTTTGACTGAAATTGTGTTTGAATTCAAAGATAATTAAGGGTAAAGATGTGGCAAATAGCAATGCCAGAAATAGCACCGTATTTTTTAAACCAGGCAATTTTTTGGAAACCAGTATGGCAAAGGGAAAAGTTACAAGGACCGGAATTAAGGCAATATGAATATGCCAGATCAGCCCGATTAGAACTCCCATCAGCCAAAAAAAATAAAATTTTCCCCGGGAAATCATGATGACCGCGTAGAAATACCAGATTGACCAAAGTGAGGTGGTAATTGTTGGCACAATCCATCTGTCAAAATTGACGGTTGCCGGTAGTACGCCGTAAAGCAGCGCTCCCAAAAGCCCCACTTTTTCATTAAAAATTTTCGAAAATACAAAGTAATAGCTGATGGTAGTTAAAAGTCCCAATAAAATTGCCGGTAAATTTGCGCCGACCGGATCCATTTTGGTCAGGAGAAAAAAGGGCGCTAACAAATAATAAAACAGCGGCCCGATATAAATCCCCGGAGCGGAAGTCAGTTGTCCTATTAATCTGGGATGGCCATTGACGAGAATATCCTTGACAATCCATGAAAAAAGATCGGCGTCATGGCCAAAACCCATTCTTTCGACCATTTGATATGTTCGAAAAAACAGAGCCAGAATAATAATTAGCAAAAGCAGAATTTGAGACCTTTTCATATAAATGTTAAACTAACACACCTATGATAGTTTCGGCAATAAGATCGAGAAAATTTCTTCCTCCCAAAGATAATTTATGGGATTTATTTTCCGAAATATCTTTCAAGGAAAACTCTATACTTGCAGTCACGTCTAAAGTTGTGGCCATTGGAGAGGGTAGATGCATACCTGTAGATAAAATAACTAAAGATCGCCTGGCCATACGGGAATCGGATAAATATCTGCCCCGGAAGAGCGCTCCTTCCGGTTTAGTCATGCATACCATTAAAAATAACATGATGATTGCTTCTGCCGGAGTGGATGAAAGCAATGGCAAAGGTTACTATATTCTGTGGCCAAAAGATCCCCAAGCCTCGGCCAAAAAAATCTGGCAGTTTTTAACTAAAAAGTTTAAAGTAAAAAATCTGGGAGTAATAATAACAGATTCCAGATTGGTGCCGCTTCGCCGCGGAGTGGTGGGGGTAGCTATTGGATACTTTGGTTTTAAACCGCTGCGGGATTATCGGGGCAAAAAAGATTTATTTGGCAGAAAGTTTAAAATGGAAACATCCAATCTGCCGGATAGTCTGGCCTCGGCTGCGGTTTTGGAAATGGGGGAGGGGGCAGAACAAACCCCGCTGGCAGTAATTTCCGATATTCCTTACATAAAGTTTAGTCCGACTTTTTCCAACATTAAAATTCCCGAAAAAGAAGACATGTTTTATCCTCTTTTATCTGCAGTTAAATGGAAGAGGGGAGGGAGCGGAAAAAGTCAATAGTTTTCTTTAAGCCTTCTTCTAAATCTACCTTGGCTTCCCAGCCCAGTTCTTTTTTAATTTTTTCAGCCGAGGCAACCAGAGACGGTACATCTCCTTTCCGCTCTCCCAAATCATCAATAGGAACTTCATAACCAACCAAATCAAAGATAATTTTTATTGCGTCCATCACTGTTACTCCGGTTTCTGTGCCTACATTATATATATGCAAACCTTTTAAGTTTAAAGGTAGAACATGGGCCTCTCCCAAATCATCAATATAAATAAAATCCCTTGTTTGTTCCCCTTTCCAAAATAAAGGTAGCGGCTTTTTCTCCAAAACAGCTTTGATAAAATTCGGTATGGCATGTGTTTCCGGATTATGCAGTTCTCCCGGGCCATAAGGATTAAAATAACGGAGTATAACTACATCAAAACCAAAAAGTTTGTTATAAAGTTTACAAAATTCCTCCATGGTAGTTTTGGTTATCCCGTATGGGTTTTCCTGTTCACCGAGAGGATCTTCTTCCAGGATAGGTAATTTTTTTGGAATTCCATACACACAGGCGCTGGATGAAAAAATAATTTTTTTAACCCCTGTTTTTTTCATGGCCTCCAAAAGCCTAACTGTGCCAACAATATTATTTTCAGCAAATTCAGCGGGATTTTTAACTGACTCCCCCACCTCTATCAAAGAGGCCATGTGGATGACGGCCTTGTGACCTGCGAGAACTGCCGGTAAGTTTTCATCGGCTAAAGACACTTTAACGAATTTGGCTCTTTGATCAATTAAATCCCGATGTCCTTTGGACAGGTCATCAACTATGGTGACTTCATGCCCACGGTCAAGCAGCAGTTTACTCACATGTGATCCGATAAAGCCTGCCCCGCCCGTAACTAAGATCTTCATCTGGGTTTTATTTTAGCATATAATCAAACAGTGACTAAGCAGATTGTATTTTTTATCCTGCTGGCATTGGCGCTGCGGATCCTTTTTATCTTTCAGGGAGCGCTGTCTTTTCATTATGATATGGCCAGAGACGCCTATGCGGCTAAACAGATCTGGCAGGGTGATTTAAAAATTCAGGGTCCTCCCACATCTACTCCGGGTTTATATCACGGGCCGCTTTATTATTATTTGCTGGCTCCTTTTTACGGTTGGGGCGGAGGAGATCCAAGGGTTCCGGCATTTTTCCTGGCATTTTTAAATTCTTTAACTGTTATTCCCATTATGCTTTTAGCCAAAGACTTATTCAAAAGTACTAAACTGGCCTTGCTTGGCGGATTTCTTTTTGCCATCTCTTTTGAAAGCTTTCAGTACGGGCCTTGGCTGTCCAATCCTTCACCGGCTTATTTGACAGTGGCCCTGTTTTTTGTGTTTTTAAGAAGTTGGCAAAAGGGAAAAATTTCAGGACTGTATCTTGCTACTGTGGCAGCTCTTGTTTCTGCCCAATTTCAATTCTTCTTGATTTATCTTTTATTTTTGATTCCGGTTTTCGGATATTTATTTAAAATAAAAACTTATTTTAAACAAAAATTTATTGCTATTTTTATTACTCTTTTTGGATTAAGCCCATTTTTTATTGCAGCTCTAAAATTTCATACATTTCAAAATATTACAGGAGGTTTTTTAAGTATTGCCACTGCCGGTCAAATTGATTTCAGATCGCAATTTAGTGAACTGGCCTTAAATTATCTGGACAAATTTTCCGAAATTTTTATTTATAACTTCTTCCCCACCAATGTTTTTCTGGGAGGGTTACTGGCACTGGCCTCGTTAATTTTTTTAAAAAAACAAAAAATAATTTTGTTTTTTTTGTTTTTTAATTTGCCCATTTTTATTTTTGGCGGTCACAGCAACACTTATGCTAATTTAGGGTTGGTGGTGGGGGCGATTTTGGCCGTGTTAAACTTAACTGCGACGATTCCCAAAAGTACCAAAATTTTACTTATTTTTTTAATTATATCTTCAAATCTTTTTGCCATATTTAAAAACGGCCCCCTGGGGCAAATCATCTTGGTCATTCCCAATGACATGGTTTTAAAAAGCGAGCTAAAATTGATTGATGAAACTTACCAAAAAGCTGCCGGGCAGCCGTTTTCCATTAACACCTTAACTCTGCCTTTATGGACTAATACCACCTGGAATTATCTTTATTCCTGGTACGGTCAGAAAAAATACGGCTATGCGCCCAAGTTTTTGGGACACAATCAGGTAGGACTGCCCGGAGCAAACGACTTGGAGAAAATAGACCAGCCCCTGGAGAAAACATTTTTTATCATCGAACCCCATGTGGGAATACCCGATGATATTTTTAATCTGGAAATAGGAGCAGAGGACAGTAAAACAGATTTAATTGAAGAAACAAAATATGGAGATTTGAAACTGCAGTTTAGAAAACCAAAAAATGAATAAAATAATAATTTTTATTCTGGCAGTTGGATTGCTGTACAGATTATTCTTAACCGCAAACGGCAATTTTCTTTTTAATATGGATAATGCGCGGGATATGGTGGATGTTCGGGAAATGGTGGTTTTGGGAAAATTAAGGCTTACCGGTCCCACCTCTGCCATTGAAGGATTATTTAACGGCCCCCTTTGGTATTACATGTTGGCAATCCCATTTATTTTAACAGGGGGTAATCCCTATGGTTCGA
The DNA here is from genome assembly GCA_016183225.1 of Candidatus Daviesbacteria bacterium. Taxonomy (GTDB): domain Bacteria; phylum Patescibacteriota; class Microgenomatia; order Daviesbacterales; family UBA10151; genus UBA9644. The sequence continues at coordinate 1,108 of JACPEZ010000012.1, read as the reverse complement.
TTGTTATGGAGATTTTTCTCTGGGCAATTGGCGGATTTTTCCTGCTGAAACTGGTTGGCCGATTTGGCAAATGGTTAATCGTACCAATCGGTCTGTTATGGGTGGCGTCAGACTATGTGGTTTTGACTAATCTTTATGCTTTTAATCCGAATCCGGTTATACTTCTGACGCCGCTTTTTATATATTTACTGGCAGAGTATATCCAGCGCGATAAGGGAATATTACTGGTTTTAGTTTTTCTTTTGGCCGGTTTATTTTTTAATCTGGAAATGAACTTTGGAGTTTTTACCCCGCTAATTATTTTAGTCAGTTTAATCCTGACCAAAAAAATGGCGCTTAAAAGCAGGTGGTTTTGGATGGGAGCAGGAGTTTTTATTTTGACCATTTTGCCCCAGATAATCTTTGATCTAAGGCATCAATTTATCATGAGCAAAGCTATTATCAGGCATTTATCGGAAAACCAGAACAGCGGATTTAATTTTTTTCAAACCTTTTTCGATTCGTTTTCCGCCACTTTAATGAATCATAAAATATTTACCGGGATTACTTTAGTATCATTGATTTTTGCTCTAAAAAGGAATCCTGTGGTGATTGTTGCCTGGATGTTGATCCTTATCCCATTTTTAGGTTACTTAATTTTGCCTGTGACTGTTAATTCCTGGCACTTGGGAGCGGAAATGGCAGCGGCAGCAGTTCTGGTTGGCTTTTTAATTAAAAGATTTCCTGTTTTTTCCGTCTTCATTATTTTTTTTGCATTATCCAATATGGTGAATTTTTTTCTCCATGATTTCGGCAAACCCAATATGGATCCGTCTTTATATAAAAATGAAATTGCCGCCATAGATTATGTCTACGAGTATGCCAATGGAAAAAACTTTAAAGTGTATACATATCTGCCTTCAGTTTATGATTATCCCTACCAGTATCTTTTCTGGTGGTACGGTAAAAATAAATACGGGTACATTCCGGGTGAGTATGTTTATTCTTCCAACAAACCCCAATACATCCCCGGCCAGGATAAATTTCAGGGTAGTCAGGAAAATTTTTCCGGACTGGTTTTTTTAATCAAAGAACCGGACAGAAATGATACCCGATCCGGATGGGAAGG
>JACPEZ010000016.1 GCA_016183225.1 Candidatus Daviesbacteria bacterium | reverse complement strand
GATTCTTCTCCATGATAAGTCAGATATAAATAATTGGTTTTAGCCGGGAATTCCCCTGCCAGAGTATCAATATGTTTAACTTTGGGCAAAATCCCATGTTTTTTTCTAAATTTCCTAACTTCATCCTCTGTTTTCTTAAATACTTTGGCTAATTGCTTATCCAAGAATCCTAATTCTTTTGCTTTTGCGATAGTCTGATAGCTGAAGACTGATAGCTGAAGACTTTTTTCAAACTCAACTATCTCCTTGATCTGATGCAAAAACCAAGGATCAATGCCGGTGGCTTGATAAATACTTTCAACCGACTCCCCTTTGGACAATCTTTGAGCAATTACAAATAACCTCTCTGTTGTTGGCAAAAGCTTTGTTTGATCTATTCCGTTTCCCAGTAAACCATCTTGGCCGGTTTCCAGGCATCGGATGGCTTTTTGCAAAGCCTCGGGAAAACTTCTGCCAATGGCCATGACCTCCCCTACGCTTTTCATTTCCGAACCAATTTCATCCTTGCCTCCTGCAAATTTTTGCAAGTCCCATCGGGGAATTTTCACTACCAGATAATCCAGGCTTGGTTCAAAAAAGGCAGAGGTTGATAAAGTCACGCTGTTTTTAAGCTCCGGCAGGCTATAACCCAAAGCCAGTTTGGCAGCAATGTAGGCTAAAGGATAACCGGTGGCTTTGGAAGCCAAAGCCGAAGATCGGGATAATCTGGCATTGACCTCAATCACCCGGTAATCATTATTTTTAGGGTTAAGAGCAAACTGGATGTTGCACTCACCCACAATCCCCAGTGTATCAATCACCTGCAAAGAAATTTTTCGCAAAAAATGATACTGATAATTATTCAATGTTTGCGAGGGAGCCACCACAATACTTTCCCCTGTATGAACCCCTAAAGGATCCATATTTTCCATATTGCAAACAGCTAATTTATTGCCATTTTTGTCTCTGACTACTTCATACTCTATTTCTTTCCAGTGTTTTAAATATTCCTCCACTGCCACTTGGGAGACATGCTTTAAATTAACTGCAACTTTTTTAACCAGCTCCTCTTGAGTATTCACTACTCCTGATCCTAAACCTCCCAGGGAAAAACCCGATCGTATTAGAAGAGGATAACCAAGCTGATTGGCAATTTTAACGGCCTGATCTGTTGAACTGGCAAACCCTCCTTTGGGAATCTGAATCTTAATTGCAGAAAGCTCCCTGGCAAAAAGTTTTCTGTCTTCCGTAGCTTTTATACTTTCAATCGGTGTGCCCAAAACTTTAACTTGATATTTTTTGAAAATGTTAACCAGAGCCAGACCGCAATTTAGGGCTGTTTGGCCACCAAAAGATAAAAAAATGCCATCCGGTCTTTCTTTTTTAATAATTTGTTCTACAAAATAGGGGTTCACAGGCAAAAAATAAATTTTATCTGCCAAATCTTTGGAAGTCTGAATAGTCGCTATATTAGGATTAATTAAAACAGCCTGAATTTTTTCTTCTTTTAAAGCTTTCAAGGCTTGCGAACCGGAATAATCAAACTCTCCGGCTTCTCCTATTTTCAATGCTCCTGAACCTAGAATAAGAATCTTTTTCATAAGATTGAGATAAACTCATCAAATAAATATCCTGCTTCCATTGGGCCAGGTGAGGCTTCCGGGTGAAATTGTACTGACATGAGCGGTTTTGTTTTGTGTCTTATTCCTTCATTTGTCTTGTCATTTAAATTAACAAACCATTCTTTCCAGTCAGAACTTAAACTTTTTATATCTACTGCAAAGCCGTGGTTTTGAGATGTAATGATAGCTTTTTTGCTGGTTTGATCCATTACCGGTTGATTTTGGCCTCTGTGGCCAAATTTTAATTTATAGGTATTGCCCCCCGAAGCTAGCGCTAAAATCTGGCTGCCCAGACAAATACCAAAAATGGGGATGTTAGCTTTCAGTAATGCTTTAACAGTATTAATGGTTGCTTTGGCCATTTTGGGATCTCCCGGGCCGGGAGAAATCAACACTCCGTCAAAATCCATTTTTGCAGCCGGTAAATTAAAATCCCATGGCACTCTGGTAACCTTTACTCTTCTTTTAACCAAACTTCTAATAATATTCTCTTTAGCCCCGCAATCTATGAGAATAATATGTTTTCTACCTTCCCCATATGTCAGTACCTTGTCAGTACTTACAAAGGGCAAAAGATTTTCTTGATTAGGATCATAAATAGAGTGACTAGTCGCTAGAGTCAAGAATCTAATTTTTTCATTCCTTGACTCTTGACTCTTGACTCTTGACTCTATCTCAATCCTGCCCAACATCACCCCATGCTCTCTTAGCTTAATAGTCAACTCTCTGGTATCTATTCCGGCAAGAGCAGGTATTCCCTCCTGCTTCAACCATTCACCTAAAGTTCGCTGATTTTCAAAATGAGACGGATGATCAATGTAATTTTGCACAATCAAACCTTTAATCTGAATTCTGTCGGATTCCCAAAAGTTTTTATCCGGCACTCCGTAATTACCCTGCAGCGGATAAGTTAAAGTGAGAATCTGACCAAAATATGAAGGATCTGTTAAAGCTTCAGGGTATCCGACCATGCCGGTATTAAAAACCACCTCGCCGGAGGTGGTGAGCTTGCTACCAAAACTTTCCCCTAAAAAAACTGTCCCGTCGGACAGAATTAACCGACCCTTCATAGTTCCCTTTCTTGTTAAATTCTTCCCAAAACTAATGCCAGCAGCGCTTCCCGGATATACAAGCCATTTCTGGCCTGGGCAAAATAAATGGCATTGGGATGGGCATCTAAAGACGGATCTATTTCATTTACTCTTGGCAAAGCATGCATCAACTTCACCCCCCTATCCAAAAATTTCTTAAAAGAGGCATCCAGCACAAATTTATCTTTGATTTTTTTGTATTCGCTTAAATTCTTAAATCTTTCTTTCTGCACCCGGGTTTGATAAAGAAAATCCGCCTGCAAATCAGAAGGCATTTGATCCAACTGTTCGTATTTAACTCCTCTTTTGTCCAAAATTTGCAAAAATTCAGCCGGCATAGCCAAGCTGGGATGCGAGATAAAAATTTGTTTGACTTTAAAATGGGACAGGGCAATGGACAGCGCATGAACAGTCCGGCCGTATTTTAAATCTCCCATCAAGGCCACTGTAATGCCGTCCAAACGGCCAGCCTCGCGGCTAGGCGGGCCTGCTTCTTTCATCATGGTGTACAGATCTAGCATGGTTTGAGTGGGATGCTGGTTAGCCCCGTCACCGGCATTGATGACCGGAATATCTGCCACATCTGCGGCTTTCCCGGCAGCACCGCTTTCCGGATGCCTCATAATCAACACATCGGCATATGAATTCATGATTCTGATAGTATCGGAAAAAGATTCACCTTTGTGAATACTGGTGGCTTCGGGATCGTCAAAGCCAATAATGCCCATGCCTATTTTTTGAGCTGCCGATTTAAAAGATTGCTCTGTTCTGGTGGAGGGTTCAAAAAAGAGTAAAGCGGCAATTTTCCCCTGGGCTATGGTGTAGTTGGATCTGTCTTTTTTAACATATTCGGGATCAAATTTCCTGGCTGTTTTTAAAATGAAAAGCAATTCTTCTTTAGAAAAATCATTAATATCTATTATGTCTCTACTTTTAAATATGATGCCCAAATTATTGCTAGTTTAGAAAGATTAATATAAAATGTCAATATGGCAACTAAATTTGTGACCTTATCCACCTCACCGCTTTTGCCGTCTTCATCACCTACCAGCTCTCCAAATTAGCCTCCAAATGGGGGGTTAAAAAATAATCTTCCCATCCTCTACCCTTAAAATTCTGGCATTTTTTAGAAAGTTTTTAGACAGATTTTCCAGCTCCACTGTGGCAATCAGGGTTTGCTGGCGGGAGACAACCTCTACTACATGGGCCCGATGACTTCGATCCAGTTCGGAAAAAACATCATCAAGCAGTAAAATTGGCCTTTTGCCCAATGAAAGAGCCATGTATTCCAAAGTAGCCAGCTTAAAAGCCAAAGTAGCTGTTCGCTGTTCGCCTCTTGATCCGAAATGATCCAGATTGCGATCACCCAGTTGAACGACAAAGTCGTCTCGGTGTGGGCCAATCAGCGTAACAGCTGCAGCCACTTCCCTGCCATTATATTGAAGTAATCTCTCTTTATTTAAGAAACTTTGTTTATATTCAAAAACAAATTTTCCCAAAGGACTCTGAAAATTATTCATTGATTCCAGAAAAGCAATTCTAGCGTCTGATACCACCCTGGCATATTTAATCAACTCATCTGTCCAGTAACCCAGCTCATCTACTCTTCCCTGCCCCTCTCTGATTCTTTTTAAAACTCTATTTCTATTTACTAAAACCTGCTCATATAATGTAAGGGCTTTTTTATATTGGGGATCAATTTGGGCCAAGGCCATATCCAAATGCCATCTCCTTAAGGATGGACTGCCTGTTACCATATTGATATCAGAGGGGGAAAACAACACCACCGGCATATTGCCAATATAATCAACTACTCTTCTGGCCACCCCATTAACTTTGACTCTTTTAGAAAATTGGTTCCGGGTATTTTGCAGCGTAATCTCCAAATTACTGTCACCTGTACCCTGTACCCTAGTTATGCTTTCACCTGATTTTATCAATTCCCCTTCTTCATCAACCCGACCCGATTTAGTAGTAGACAAAAAATAAACCGCTTCCAAAAGATTGGATTTACCTACGGCATTATTACCCACAAAAATGGTAGATTTTTCATTAAATTCCAGGGACAGACTAGAATAATTGCGAAAATTCGTTAGCGAAAGATGCTTGAGAAACATCTACTTTCCTTCCCAATGTCCTAACCCCAAAAATTCTCTCATATGATAAGGTAAACTTTTTTTGGCAAAAAATAAATTTGGTTTAAGTCCGAATGCGCCCGCCAGCATAATGATTGCGCCCATGGCCAAAACAATCGGCATGGGGCCAAAAATATCTGCCAGAATACCGGACAGCAAAACCGGAATCAAAGAAAGACCGGCCATGGCCACTCCCAGAACGGAATAAACCTTACCCCTCATATCTTCCGGGGTATTTTCCTGCAAAACTGTCTGGGAAGGCACCAAAATAGAGACCATCACCATACCTAGCAAAAACGAACCAACTGCCACCACAGATGAAAGAGGCAGCTGGGAAAAAAACGGTAACGGCTGGGGGCGAATCGGAGCCACTCCCATCAGAAAAAACAGCAACCCCCCAAAAATAGTAGCCTTGGCAACCAGCCGCCTCCTGACCAACAGATGCCCGATCCTGCTTAAAATCAAACCTCCGGTCACAATGCCCGCTCCCAAAGGAATAATCAAAATATACGAAGCATCAGTAGCTTTAATGTTAAGTGATCGCTCAAGAAGCGCCGGCATCAACACTGCCAAAATCCCAATCACCATTTGCACTCCTGCCAAAATAATAATCGATGATAAAACCGGTAGCTTACCTCTGATCAGATGAATAGTTTCCCTGATTTCATACAAACCAACCTCTTTAATCTGTTTAAATCTGCTTGATTTCAAAGCCAGGATCAGTTTTTTACCCTGGCTGTCCGGTTCTGCCCTGATAGAGGGAAAAAACAGGGCCAGAAAAAAGGCTATTCCTAAAAATATTCCTCCCAGACTAAAAACAAAATTTATGCCAAAATGGTTAATAAACGGCCCGGCCAGACCAAATCCCAGCAAAAAACAGGAATACAGGGTGATGGAAAAAAAAGAATTGGCCGTTAAAAGCTGGGGTCTTTTGACAATCAAAGGGATGGCCGAAGCTTCGGCAGGAGCATAAAACTGGCCCAAAGCATTAACAAAAAAAGCCACGGCCAAAATAGCCGGATAAATATCTTTTAGAAAAATCAGGCTGAAAAAGGCCAGGCATAAAAAGAAATTAATCATTAAAATAATTTTTTTACGATCCATTAAATCCACTAAAACACCGGTAAAAAGACCCAGCAACACTGCCGGCAAATAAACTGCCAGTAAAAGGGCAGCCACTGCCGTATTGGAGCCGGTCAGCTGAAAAACCCAGATAATTAAAGCAAAGTTCAGGGAATTGTAGGAAAGCTGGACCAGAATCTGATTGATCCACAGGTTTAAAAATCCCCGGTTTCCCAAAACCGAGGCAAAGGACGGTTTTTGTTCCATAATTACCCAAAGGTTATTTTACGTTTTGCGTCAGCAAAAGGCAAGGTTCCGAGCGCAGCGAGGGTTCTTACACCTTTTTGACATTAATGTCTTTCATGGAAAAGTCGGATTTATTGCCTGTCACTAAAATTAAATGATTCAATTTGGCTTGGGCAGCCAGAAAACAATCCAATAACTGAACTCTGCTTTGTTTTAAAGACTGCTTTCTATAATCTGCCGCAACTCTGGCAGTTATTAGGTCAATACCTAAAATAGGCGCCACAGAAACTAATCGCTCAAAAGTCTCTGCTTCTTTAGAATCTGACTTGGCATAAAACTCACCAATCACTACCACTGATATAGCCACTTCATTTTTTGAGAATGCTTTATTCAAAAATGCCTCTTCTTTTTTAAAACCAAATAGCGCCCTAATAAAAATGTTAGTATCCGGCAGATATTTCATCGTATTTTCAAAGCTTCATCCCAACGTTTAATCCAGTGCTGATCTGCTAATTTGCGATCCCTTCGTATTTCTCTCTCCCATTCCAGCACTTCTTTTTTGGTTCTGTAACCCTTTAAAGAACCTATTACCTCATCAGCCAATTTTTTAAGATCTACCTTTTTCTTTTTCCGGCTTTTCAAATGTTCCTCTGCCGCCTGGCGCAAATACTCTGCCAGACTCTCGCCGTTTGCGCGGCGATCTTTGTCAATGGCTTGACGAAGCTCATAAGGCAGATAAATCTGGGTTCTGGACATTTGATGCATATACATCACCATTATACATCACTTTAGGGAGTTATCAACTATTTATTTTTGGCAGGCGGGACAAAAGTATGTTCCCCGGCCCCCCAGAGAGATTTTTTTAATTACTGTTTTGTCTTAAGTTTCTCTATAAATCGGTCTAAATCAGCTCTGTCTATCCTAATAAATTTACCGCCCAACTTAACTGCTCTTAATGTACCCCTCCTGACATACCGCCTGACACTTTCCGGATCTACCCGCAACAACTTTGCCACCTCATCTGTAGTATAAAATATCTGCTCCCCTTCCGGCTGCAGCGCCTTTAAGTAAATATCCAGTGAACGGTCAACTGCGCCGTAGATAAGACCATAGAAATTGTCTAAACCCATACCTTTTTGGGCTTTTTCCAAAGAGTTTATATAAACTAACCTGTCCTCTTTGCGGATTATGGCAGGCGGATAACCTTCCTGCATTAAAGTTAAGTTCATTAAAAGACGGGAAGTCCTGCCATTGCCGTCTGAAAAAGGGTGAATACTTACTAATTTGTAGTGAGCATCTGCCCCAATTTTCACTATGTGGTCATGATTATCGCCTGCAAGCCATTCCACAAACTCTTCCATCAGCCAGGGAACCTTAACGGGGTTGGGTAAAACTACATCGGTCTGCGTCAGCCTGGCATGTTGTGTTCGATACCTTCCCACATTGTCCGCTTCTATTTTATTTAAAATTAGTCTGTGTATGTCTAAAATGTCTTGTTCTGTTATATCCTGTCTTTTTTTACTAACTAATGTTTTAACATAGTCTAACGCCTCGGCATGATTGGTCGCTTCTAAATGTTCCGTTAAACTCTTCCCTTGCACAGTCAGGCCTTTTTCCACCACCAAAGCTGTTTCTGCGCGAGTCAGGGTATTTCCTTCAATGGCATTTGAGGTGTAGGTAAGTTCTATCTTAAACCACTCATCAAGGTTTTTGACCAGCTCCGGGGGTAGCGGTCTATAAGTATCCAGCTTTCTCTTTTTAGCGGTTAACTGCTTTAATTTGTTGTCCATGATTATAATTTATCACTACTTAACGCTACATGTCAATACCTGAATATATTATGGTGTAGTAAGGCGTGGTTTTGTTCCCCTACCCCCAAGAGAGATTTTTTTAATGATGGCTTGGCAAACTTTGCAGGGGTGGTTGTCCAGGCAAAATCCCGAGGTACTAAGCTATTCCACCCTCCAGGTAGAAATTCATAGAAATTCAGGTGGAAATTTCAGTTCCTTCAATTGGTCATGTGGCCTTCGATAAATCGATCTAAATAATGATTAGCTAGTTTACATTCAATATCTGTCATTTCGGCAAGCTCAATCATGGCTGACTCATATCTTATTCCCCCCGAAAAGTCTATTGTAATCTGATATCCTCCTTCAAAACTTAAGGTTAAATCAAAATGAATACCCTCTGGTTGACTAAAAGCAGCTAGGGAAAGTAGATCACCTGTGGTGCCGTCTCCATAAAAAGTTCCTCTAGACGGTTGCAGATCTGCCCCTACTGAAAAGCTGTCATCTTGGAAAGAGCGTGCCTTCCTATCTAAGGGTTCAATTTCAGGTTCAACTTGATAAAGACTACCATTAACCATAACCCACTCTCTTATTCTTGAAGCTTTCTGTCGAAGTAAAGCTTTAGATTCTTCATCTGCATAATATTCAGATTTAGCCTCTGTGGTAGGAACATTAAAAACTGCTGCAAGCATGGGATTACGTATTGTCCCCATCAACTCTCTTAGCTGTCTTGCTCTTTCTAATCGTTGTCTAATGCCTTGAAGGTCGAGGCCTACTCCCACTTCTTCTTCTTTATTCATAGGCTATAATAATAACAAACAGAGTTACCAAAGTCAAGCTATAGGTCATTTCTGGCATTGGGGGCAAAAATATGTTCCCCTACCCCCTAGGGAGATTTTTTTGATAATGGTTCCGCAAACCTTGCAGGGATGTTTGTCACGGCCGTAAACATAGGCATAGTCCAGAAAATAGCCTCTGTGGCCTTCAGGGTCGCGAAAATGGGCTCTGGTTGAACCCCCGTGAGCTATCCCATCTTTTAAAGACTTAAGTACCCCTAAGTGCAGTCTTTTGAATTGCAAGTCACTTAAGTTACTTATTTTTGTTCTGGGATCAATTCCGGCATTAAAACAAGCCTCATTAGAGTAAATATTACCCACCCCGGAAACAACTTTCTGGTCCATAATAGCCACTTTCACAGGCATACTTTTATGTTTTAATAAATTATTTTTTAGAATTTCCCAGGTAAATTCTTTTTCCAGAGGTTCTGGGCCTAAATTGTCAATTGTCAATTTTCCATTATCAATTATCTTCACCCATCCAAATCTTCTCTGGTCATTAAAATATAAATGCGAACCATCCGAGAAACTAAAAATCACCCTTGTATGATTATTGGGCATTTTTCCCATCATGTCTTCAGTAGGATGGCCTCCGATGAATCTTTTGCCATCTTCCAAAATTAATTGTCCTGTCATTTTCAGATGAAATAATAGTAAATTCTTATCTAAATTAATTAATAACAGCTTAGCTTTTCTTTCAATTTTGAGTACTTTTTGTCCCTGTGCTAAATTTGGATTTCCTATGAATGATTTAGGAGAAAGAATCTGGATTTTTTTAATGGTTAATCCAATAATTTTTCTCTGCAGGCTTAATTTTATGACTTCAACTTCAGGAAGCTCAGGCATAACAAAGTTATACACTAAATACAGACAGCAGCACAATACCGATTAAAGTAGTAATAATCCCTGCAATTTGCTGTCTGGTAATTGGGTCTTTAAAAATTAAAAAGGACAAAAGGACAAAAAGGGTGGGATTGGCTCCTGCAATGGGAGCCACAATGGCTACCTGACCATAACTTATGCCCAGGCTATAGGCAAATTCTGCCAGACGAACAAGCACTGTTGCAATAACTAAAATGAGGAATGCCTTATTTTTTGTAACCTTCTCCAACTTAATCCCTCTTGCTCTCATGTAAAAAAGCACCGCTGGGAAAAATATAAAGGGGATATAATTGGGCCAAAACCAGCCAACTTTGGCAACAATAATCTTCAGAAAGGCAAAGTACAATCCCCAACTCACCATAGTTACCCCTGCCAATATTAACCCGTTGTTGACCACCAATTTCTTATTGATTGTTTTCAAACTTACTATGGAAAGAATAAGTCCTGCAAAAATTATCAATATTGCCCCTGACTGGGTAAGAGAAATCCGCTCTCCCAAAAATAAAAAAGATGCTATAACTGTGACAAAGGGGAAAGACGAAGCAATTGTTCCAACCAGTGCCCGGTTAGCTCGCTTGAGTGCCTCAAAATAAACTAAAGTCCCTGAAAAAAGCGCTCCAAAAAACAAGGGAGTAGGAATTTAATTTTCGGGCCACAATCGCTTCTGCAAATACTCCTGTTCCCCAAGAAAAATATGATAAAAAGGCAAAAAATATGGCTGGCATTTAGAGTTTTCCTTGACGGGCAAGGGAGACTTTTTTGCACCGGTCAAAAAAGGCTTTTTGGGCTGCTTCTACATTTTCTTCTTTCCCGGCCCATGCTTTTAGGGCTTCATCCTGCAAAGCCCGGCCATAGGAAAAACTTAATTGCCATGGACCGCCAATTTTATTAATGGCAGCCAGATTTTCCGTGGCTTCATCAGGTGTCTGGCCACCCGAGAGAAAAACTATCCCCGGCACTTGCGTTGGCACTACTTCCAGAAAAGTTTTGACTGTGGCCTCTGCTATTTCTTTGGGGCTGGCTTTGTTGGGAGCATCTTTTCCGGAAATGACCATGTTTGGCTTTAAGATCACTCCTTCCAAAACTACTCCCTGCCCAACCAGTTTGGCAAAAACTGTTTTCAAGGTTTTAGCTGTTACTTCTTGGCATTTCTGCAGATCATGATCCCCGTCCATCAACACTTCAGGCTCTACAATTGGCACAATATCCTGTTCCTGACAGAGACTGGCATATTTTGCCAAGTTTTCAGCGTTTTTCTCAATAAAAGCATCTTCCTGGTTTGCAACGATAACTGCCCGCCATTTGGCAAACTTTGCCCCCAGATTCCTATATTCGGTTAAACGCTCGCTTAACCCATCAAGACCAGTAGTAATCTCGTCTACTATCCCCTGATCAACTTTAATGCCGGGCAAAATGCCTCTTTTTTCCAGATACTGCGGGACAGGTACACCATCAATTTCCTGCCTGATGGTTTCATCGTATAAAATCACACCCGATAAAAACTCCTCCACTCCGGGAGTGGTAAAAAGCATTTTTCTGTAGGCCAGATTTGTTTCCGGGGTAGATTGCAAGCCAATTTTATCAAACCTTTTTTGGATGGTTTTAGAAGATTCATCAGCAGCCAGAATGCCTTTAGTAGAAGCAAGGAGGCGGGAAATAATAGTTTGAAGCATAAAACTACACTAACTTACTCGTAAATTTTTGTCAATTAATTCCCAAATTTCTTTTTTAAATCTTTCCTTGGAAAATTTTTGGGCCTGTTTCCGGCAATCCTCTGCCCTGTATTTTTTAGGATCAAAATTTTGTAAAACTTTCATTAACTGCGCGGCCGCGTCATTATTGTTATTGAAAAATTCACCGGTTTGGCCTGCTATCACTGTTTCCAGAAATCCGCCCGCTTTTGGAGCAATTACAGGAGTGCCATATGCCATTGATTCCACCGGTACAATGCCAAAATCTTCATCTTCGCTCGCCACAATGGTAGCCTTAGCTCCGGCATATAATCTGGCCAGCTCTTCGTCGCTAACCTGCCCCAATAGTTCAATATTTTTGATTTTTGATATTTGATATTTGATATTGTCGAACTCGGGACCAGTACCAACTATTTTTAGAGGTAGATTTAATCTGGTACACGCTTCTACTATTACATCCACACCCTTTCCCCTCACCAATCTCCCAACTGTCAAAAAATAGTTTTTTTTAGTCTTGAGATTCCTCGGAATGACAGGGAGGGTAACCGGCGGATAAATTATTATACTATCTCTTCTATAAAATTTCTTAATTCTGGCCTGCACATTTTTAGAATTAGCTACCAGAATATCCGGCCGCTGGCTGACCTCAAAATCATAAATTCTCATAAAATGGTTTATGATCTCTCCCCCAATTCTGGTCCACCAGTGCTTTTTATAATTAAAAGAAGTGGTATAGCCATATAAAAATCGGGGCGGCGTATGGATATAGCTTATGTGGAGAGTTTCCGGTTTGGTGATAACTGATTTGGCCAAATGGGTGGCAGAAGAAGAGGAGATGACCAGATCGTAATCTGACAGATCAAAACTTTCAAACATCATAGGGCCGAAGATTCTAAATGGGGAAAGCAATCTTTTGGCAAAGGGGAATTTTTGAAACCAGGAAGGTCTTATATCCCAATCCTTAAAACGCTTCCCATTCTCCCCCATGGCATCTAAATTGAGATAAGCAGTAAAAATGGGAGCATCAGGCCAAATCTCATGTAAAACTTCCAATACTCTTTCAGCACCACCATATTCCCTTAAATAATCATGAACCAAGGCTACTTTCATTCCATCAATTGTATCATTTTGAAGATAAATTTTTTAATCAAATCTTACGGGGGACAGTAGCGCTGGATTCAATCGAGTAATGGAAAATGGTAATCCTAATCCTATCAGGACTACTCTTTCTTGAGAGGAAAGAGGTGGGGTCTCTGTCGGGATCTGCTCCGGATCATGAGTACTTGCCTTGGTTCTTGCCGCATAGGACAAAGCAAATTGCACCGTCAATGCCCTTGTCCAAAACGGATCTGTTAGCGGATACGTCCGCGGGTTGTCAACCTGTACTGTTTTGAACTCATCTGCCACGGATATTACGCTAAAGCGCGCTCTACCTGATGCCACACCCTGTTCCTGACAATATCTATAGAGCAAATAGGTCCTATCTCGTTTAATAAACTCTACGATCTGTTCTCTCGCATCAGGCCGTCTAAAACTTCCCGCAAAAAAGTAAGTGAAATTTTGAGTATCTGGAGTGAAATTTAAAGCTAGATCAGGCGAGTTATTAATTCGTAGCAGAGTGGGGATGTTGACAGACAAATCCACCATACTCCCAGCTTGATTAATGATCGCCCCTCCTGGATAGGTGATGACTGACTGTCTACTTAAGGTTGGCGGTCTTAAAGCTTCAGTATTTATCCTCCTGCATTGTTCCGGAATAGTGATTGCCTCAGAAGGATGAACAGAACTACAGGCCTCAGCAGCAATCGCTAAAGCAGATACCAAACCTAGTGTCTTTTGAGCATCAATTCTCATGACTGCTCATTATATAGCAGCTTTACTTTGGATTCAAATTACCGATTACTGACTTTTTTGCCCCAGTTGTTTTTTTAGCTCTTCCAGCATGTTCTTTTTGGCTTCTTCCACGCTTTGACCCGAAGCTTTGGCAGCCTTTTTAACAGTCTCCTCTGTAATATTATCCGGATTGCCCATATCGTCATTGGGCACTCCGCATCCGCAGTTGTAACACATAGGGTATAATTATATCCTATGAAAATAGTCCATTTCAAGAACTTAAATTTTATTCCGGCTTCCCATGAAGACCCAAAAGATCCCGGAGCTTTGAAAAAAGTATTACTAAAAAGGGATGATTTGCCTGCGGGCCGGGTACAGATGATCAACTGGGCCAGATTGCCCAAAAGTAAAACTTTTACCCCCCATTACCATGAACAGATGATGGAAGTTTTTATCATTATGAATGGTAAAGTCAAAGCAAAAATAGGTCAGGATGAGGCCATTTTGGAAAAAGGAGATTTAGTCATTGCCAAAGAGGGAGAAATTCACACTTTCGAAAATCTCTCGGATGAAGACATAGATTATTTGGCCATGGGAGTTGTTACCGGCGAGGGCGGAAAAACTGTCAATGTTTAAAGAGAACTTAATACTTTATACAAAAATCCATAAAGTTTGACAAGCTCAAAAATATTTATTGGCCTGTTTGGCTGAACGTGCTCAAAAAGATCGGATATGTGATAGGCCGCAATCTGATTTTTAGGCAAAGCCTTAAAAAGTTTTATAGACTCTGTGTACGGCACATAACTATCTGATTTATCATGAAGTATAAAAATTTTACCCTTAAAATCTTTAATTTTTTGGCTTGGTGAAAAACGAAGTAATGATTGGTACTTTGATTCTTGCCCATAATCCAAATTACCAGACTTAAATTCCTCAAGTTTAATTCCTGCAAGTCCCAAGAGCCCGCCGGTATGATCTATTGCGTCCTGGACAGGCTCCCAAGGGACTTTTTCCCCATTAACTATCATCTTTGAAGATAGAGCCATTAAATAATCAAAAAGATCAAAATATCCTCCAAAAAATACTAAAGAATGCACCTTATCTGCAATCTCGGGATTACTTGCAGCAATAAAGGCAGTTGAAGAACCAACTGAAAAACCTACAAAAGATATTCTTGCTGATCTCTCTTCAAGATATTTAAAAGCCTCTATAAAAGTTTCTGCTTCTTCAGGCAAGGATTCTCCCTTATCTAAAACTTCAAGCCTTGGCCAAAATGTCATATATCCCAGACGGGCTAAAGTCTGCCCAAAATGCAAAAGAATCGGTTTATCTTTCTCGGATGTTTTAATGCCCATTGCCAAGATAATAGAAGGATTTTGGTTTAAGGGAGTTATGGGTATGAATAAATCTCCAACTATTTTGCCACTGGATGAATTTAACTCTACTTTTTGATGGATGGGCCGACCAGTTAAAAGTCCTAAGGGTTTAATGGGAATCTGGGGGAATTCTTCTGTGATAAAAAGGATGATTTTTAAATGGGTAGCCAGTGGTTTTTGAAAGATAACGGCAGAAAGTAACACCACCAGCAGAATTAAGGCTATTTTTTTCATCTTCTACGCCATCTGGTCAGACCCAGATAAATTAGACCATAAATAATTGTCCCTAAAAGACCCACTGTCAGATCATTAACTGTATCAAAAGTTCCCCGTACATTGTGAGTTTTTAAAAGTACATCCGTGTAATATTCTTGTGCTTCTAAAAGCATATGAACAATATTGGCAAGCCCCACTCCAGCCCAAAAGGAAAATCCAAAGGCTCCTAAAAGTACTGCTGCAAATGCGGCTGTGGAGTGAAGGTGTGGAACTAAATCAAAGTAAAAATAGCTATCATATAGGTTAAAAGAATTTCCTGCCATATCCAACCAGAATATTGAAAGATAAAGGTTATCCCACCAAAAAGGATACCTGCCCCATTTCTTTTG
Organism: Candidatus Daviesbacteria bacterium; assembly: GCA_016183225.1. Lineage (GTDB taxonomy): Bacteria > Patescibacteriota > Microgenomatia > Daviesbacterales > UBA10151 > UBA9644. Next base: position 17,200 of record JACPEZ010000016.1, on the reverse strand, counting down.
CCAGAAATACAAAATTGGGAATAACAAACTTAAAGTAATAACTATAATAAAATTCCTAATTGGTATTGCTTTCCCTGCAAACCTTGGATCATCCGGAAATAGCAAAACTTCTCCCAGGAAATAAAAGATAGAAAGACGAATGGCAATGTTTAAAATAAGTCCCACAACTTAATATTAAACACTCTTTGCCAGTTCAATCAACTGTTCAAAACTCAATTTAGTGGGTTTGGAGCCGGGAGCAGAGTGAGAGCCACAGATAATAATATGTTTGGAATGATGAAAATACCAGTCAGCCTCCGGATCAAGTTTTTTGGCCTGCTGATAAATCGGTTCAAGATCCAAGTCTTTGGGGGTAAAATACTGGATAGAATGATATTTGGGATTAAAAATTATAAACAAATCCCCTTCCCGCATTTTGCAAAAAGCCCGATCTACTGTTCCCGAAGATATGGCCTTTGTTTGGCCAAAGCGGGTTTGAAATTCCATTCTTTTGTTCCAATCTTTCAGGGATCTTTGCTTCTTTTTTAAGACTTCCAAAATTCTATCTAAAATCTCGCTCCCTAAATCAATAGCTTTTTGAGAGGTTTCAGGTTTGCTGTCAAGCGGGCGAAGAAATGACTGGACGCTAAATTCGGCGAATTCATAATTTGGAGCTTTACCCGTATCAATCAAATTATTCCATGCCACCAGCTCATCCAAAGCCCCCAGCTCCATCCCGTCTTTGGGGGCAAGACTGCTATTTTTAATCTCCTGCCAGACCAGCGATCCGGCACTTTGCCCTAAATCTCCTTTGTGCTCATCAAATTTACCCCTGCCAATGCCAAAATGAATAACTTCCGGATCAGAGTCAACCGGTTTTCCCTGATATGTCACCCCTTTTTTGGCAGCTGATAAAAACTCTATTTTGGCTTCTTTAAATTCGGGGTGGAATTTTTTAAAAAGCCAAATAGCCAAAATATCATCCAGATGCGGGTTAATATGTGTAACTAAAATTTTCATGTTATGATAGAAAGTATATCATGCCTGTAGTTGAAAAACTCATCTTTGCTCCATTTTTTCTCTATTAATAAAGTTATCTCTTCAGATGTTGCTTCGGGCAAGGGTTTCCGGATCCCTGATTCTTTAATTGATACTGCTTTAAAATTCGCGCCAATTGAATCTTCTACGCCCCCAGAGCAGCTTGAACTTTTCAAACAAAATTCTGCTACCAATTTAATTAAACAAACACTCAAGGATCAAATACAAAATTTAATAAAACCTTACTTAAATTTTATCCCTGCTGTTTTGGCATTACTTCTATTTATTTCCCTCCAATCTATAGCTTCTGTCATTAATCTTTTACTCCATCCCCTGCTCTGGATTATTTTTTATGTTCTGGAAAAAACAGGATTTATAAAATTCACAACCGAAATGCGACCTGTAAAAAAAATGGTAATGAGTTAAAATATATCAACTATGCCAGCAACAATAGAATATAGAGAACAGATAGCACGGGCTGATCAGGAAATGCATGGGCTGCTTGAGGGTTATGAAAAAATGGCCTTGACTAAAAGAACGCGTAGACCTCTTCAGGTAGACGACTATCAATGGGGAAAAGTTAATCCTGATTTAGTCAGTCCTACGGTAATACGGGCTTTGGAATTTGTTGCTAAAGTAGAGCGTCCTCCAAAGTCATACGCAGCTCCAATACTGAAAGCAGCAGATAGAGACGGCGTGACATCACTTAGACGTTTTATAGTAAAAACCTGGTTACCCGAGGAAACACAACACGGAGTATTGCTGCGCCAAGCTGCAATCGCATATGGAGCTGTATCAGAAGAAGAACTTGATCGAGATCTTGCCAGAATTGATCAATTAGATTTTCCAATAGGTAGAGGTTATACGGCCGGAAAGGCAACTACTTATGGCTGGATACAGGAGCTTATTACTCACCTGTTCTATATAGCCATGAGGAACAATACGCAGGATCCGGTACTCCGAGAGGCTTTAGCTGATTTGGCAGCCCAGGAGATGTTTCATAGTTGGATGTATGATCAATTTAGAGAAAGAGTTGCCACACCAGGAGACACTGTTGAAGCTACAGAAAATTTTCTAATGCCCGGACACATAACCAGTCCTGAACTTCAACAACAATCTACCGGGTGGGCTCGTAAGTTAGGATTTAACTTCAGGAGAATGCGGCAAACTTTGGCAACTGGAATAGTGGAGCAGGCTGGATATCAGGGATTAGGACAAGTTGCTACATCTGGGCTCATCCGCAATGATGTTCCTCCACCCCTTAGAGTAGTTTTATCTATCGCAGACCGAATTCATAACCCGGCAATAAATGGTCAGATAGGCAGGATTGCAGCCAGAATAGCCGGTGTAAAACTTAAAACTGCTGCTTAAATAATCTTTAAAACTGTCATCTCTCCCCAAGTTCTGGGACAGTTTATTTTCTGATTTGATGGAGAGTTGCAACAGCAGACTCTCTGAATTTAGTTTCACTTGCAGAGAAAGACTTGGGTTCCTTTCCTAATAACCTGCTGGCATCTAAAATCTCAATATAAACCGGTTCTCTGTCTTTTGTATAATGAATAATTACACCATTGATATCGTCCGCATCATCAATGCGTTTGTGGGAAAGCCAGATATTTAAGACATCATCTTTGCTCTCGTACTTAATTTGAGGAAATTTCATCTCTTTCTTTCTCCCTTGGATAAAATGTGATTATGGTTATTATACCACTTTTCAAAGTAAATATTATTCTAAGATTGTGTTTTTGGTCTATTCTCTTCAAGGCAATTTTTACTTCACGGTTTGGATCCTCCAATAATAGGTCGGGTTTTGATAGAGTATTTTTAATATCCCTTTTGGTAAATTTCCACCCCAATATAGCTAAACTATCAAATTTCCCCAGAGCATGTTTAGTATAAATAATCTTCACAAATAAATAATAACATTTTCCCACGGCATGGGATTTTTGTCCATTAAGAATTACAGGGTTAGAAATTCTAAGGCATAATAATGTACGTATTCCGCCAAGGATTAGGACTAGGATGACTTCTTATTTCTGGTCTTATCAATGCTAAACTACCGAGATGGGACATAAAATTTATACCTAATTTAACAGCCGCCCCTCCAGCTGCGGATTCTATCAAATTCCCGGATTGATTTTGCAGTATCCATGCGGCGCTTATGGCAGCTAAATCTCCGCTCGCATCAACTGCCAATCTTAGAAAAAATTCTCTCATCCTCCTAGCGATATAAAAGGTAGACGGTAATAAAACTTCAAACTGAATTTATAAACTCTTAATTATTTTTTGTCAAATTTTCAATAATGTCATCTCTCCCCAATTAATACCTACCTTTAAATCAACCACCACAGGTACAGATAATTTTAGGGCATTTTCCATTTTATCTTTAACCATTTTCCCCACTTCGCCAAGGCTTCGCGGGGTGCATTCAAAAAGCAGTTCATCATGCACTTGCAAAATCATTAAGAAGTCGCTAGTCGCTAGAGTCGAGGGTCTAGAATTTTTCTGCCCTTTATCTTGACTCTTGACTCTTGACTCTTGACTCTTATCTATTTCCACCATGGCCTGCTTAATCATGTCAGCTGCGCAGCCTTGAATCGGATGATTGACAGCTGCCCGCTCGCCTGCTGCCTTAATCATCCTGTTATCTGCTTTCAGTTCCGGAATATATCTTTTCCTTCCCATTAAAGTTTCCACATAGCCTTTTTCATAGCCAAACTGCAAAGTTTCCTGCATCCATTCCGCAATTTTGGGAAACTGGGCAAAATATTCTTCAATATATGATCTGGCAATTTCAAAAGGCACTTTTAAGCTACGGGACAGGGCATGGGGCCCCTGACCATATAAAGTGGCAAAATTCATGGTCTTACCAACTGCCCTCTGCTGCTTACTAACTTTTTCCAGCGGCACATTAAAAATCTTGGCTGCTGTTGCAGTGTGAATATCCAAACCCTTTGCAAAAGCTTTTTTTAAGTTAGGATCAGCGGATAAATGGGCCATAATGCGAAGTTCTATTTGGGAATAATCAGCTGCCAGCAAAATTTTAGCTTTGGGAGCCACAAAAGCTTTGCGGATTTCCCCGCCTATTTCCCCCCTCACAGGAATGTTTTGCATGTTAGGGTCTTGGGAAGAAATTCTGCCTGTGGCAGCTCCCTCTACATTAAAAGTGGAATGAATTCTGTTATCCTCCCCAACTGATTTTGGCAAAGCATCAACATAAGTGGAAACCAGTTTAAAAAGCTGTCTGTATTCCAAAAGCAAAGGCATCACAGGATGAGCATCAGCCAGTTCATGCAAAGTTTCCTCATCAGTACTTCTGCCGGTTTTTGTTTTTTTAAAAACAGGTAATTTTAATTCATCAAATAATACTATTTGCAGCTGCTTTGGACTATTGAGGTTTATCTCATGCCCAATACTAGAGTAAATTTCCTGTTCAAGTTTTTTAAGCCTGGCTTTTAAATCAACTCCCATTTTATTTAAGAACTTTAAATCTATTAAAACTCCTGTCTGGGACATTTTTTTAAGGATCGGTTCAACCTGTTGGTCTAAATCATTCATAGTGTGATTAACAACAGTCTTTTCTCCTGAAATTCTGTTTATTAAACTTTTAAACTCCAACTCTTCAAAAAGTTTAATTACTTTGTTTTTATCATAGTCTGACAGGACACATTTTTTTAAATCCAGTTTGATGGGGGCTTTGAAATCTAATGTGGCCAGTTTTTTAGACAGAACCGCATCTTCTGCCCCCTCTGCCAGCAGTTTTTGCAATCTTTCGGGCAAAGTTTTTAGGTTTTCCAGTTTATAAATATTTTCTATTTCACCAAATTGATGGATTAACTTGGTGGCAGATACATCCCCTATTCCGGAAACTCCGGGAATGTTATCCGAGGCATCCCCGGCTAGGGCTTTATAATCAACCAGCAATTTGGGTTCAAAGCCGTACTTGGCCATAAATTCCTCTTCCCCATACATTCCCACATCATTGATGGTTTTTTTAGGCATAAAAACTTTGACCCTGCCATTTATAAGCTGCATAATATCCCGATCACCGGTCACAATAATAATTTCCAAATTTTTAGCTTGTATTGCTAAAGTTCCAATTAAATCATCAGCTTCGTAACCAGACAAACTAAATTCAGGAATATTAAAAGCCTTATCAATTTCGTGAATCCGTTTATATTGATTCAATAATCCCTCGTCAGCCGGCCCACGGGTGGCTTTATACTGGGTATAGGCCTGATGGCGGAAAGTTGGCCCTTTCTCATCCCAGGCCACAGCCAAAAAATCCGGCTTTAGCTCGCTCATAACCTTCAGGATCATAGAGGAAAATCCATAAACCGCATTGACTAACTCTCCTTTGGAGGTAGTAAATGGAGGGGTGGCATGATATGCCCGATGGAGCAGAGCATTGCCATCAATCAAAACCAAACGTTTCATGCTGCCATTTTAACTGATGTGATAGACTATTTCCATATGAATGGGCAATACTTTACCAGTTTTGATGGAGCGAAGATTTATTATCATAAAACCGAAAAGGATAAAAACAGATGGTTAATTTTTTTGCACGGCTTTGGGGGAGATTTGACTGCCTGGAAAAAAGAGCGGGCCTATTTTAGCAAACTGGGGATTTCCTCAATAGCCATGGATTTGCGGGGCCATGGATTATCAGAGCGAAGCGAAAAGGAAGATTTTTACAAACTGGAGAATTTTGCCAAAGATGTAAAAGCATTAATTGAAGAAGAAAAAATCAAAGATCCTGTTATTTTAGGTCATTGCTTTGGGGGCATGGTGGCAATTTATTTCCAGGCTAAATTTCCCCACCAATCAAAAGCCCTGGTTCTGGTTGATACCAGTTTTAAGCCCCCGTTTATTTCCCCGCATGGGATTCCTCAGGTTTTTTTAAAACATTTATTTTGTCTTTTGATAAAAGTCGTTCCTAATATTAAACTTTACGGACACAGCGATTTTGATCAATTTATAGGCACTCCTGATATAGATTTAAAAAGACTATTATCCGATATTTTGCACACTTCTTTAAAAAGTTATCTCCTTTTGTGCGATCAATTAATTAAACTTGATTCAAAACAGCTGCTTTCCAAAATTAATGTTCCAACTTTAATCATAGAAGGCACGGAAGATTCTATTTTCCCGCCCAATATAGCAGAATACCTTCACCAGAGGATCAAAAAATCAGAGCTGGATCTGATAGAAGAAGCCAATCATATTCTGGTTTTAAATAATCCCCAGGATTTAGAAAAATCAATAACGCAATTTCTTAAAAAGATTCATTTTATTTAGCAGGCATAGTAGAATAATGCTCATGGCTACAGAATTTGGTATTTCGAGAAGAAATCTTGCCAAGCTTGTAGGGGCAGGTATTCTTGGCGGTCTGGTAGGGAATGTACCTGATCGAAAAAAGTCTCATAGTTTGTGGTATAATGGCTCTATGAGCGATTTAGGAGTTGAGGTCAGTAAGGTTGGCGGAGTTGAGATAGTCAGCGCCGGCAAGGAAGGCCCAAATATTATATTTCTTCATAATGCTGGGCAAGTGCCCGAAGGAATGACTGAACACATTGGAAATCTGGCTGAAGCTGGGCAGGTACAGGTAGTTGCTCCTAATATCTTTGACATAATCAGGTCTTTGCAACTAAAGGGGAATGCAAATCCCAGCTTTGCGGATATTGCTTATGAAATTTTCCATTTAGATATACTCAATAAAAAAGAAAAAACCGGTATAGTATCCTCCTCTTTTGGAGGTAGTGTTGCCTGGGAATATACTCTCCAGCATCCTCAAGAAGTTGAATGGAATGTGGCAGGAAGTCCAACTGGCTGGCCGCTTAAAAGATCCTTAGTTGAATGGATGGGAGCTTTTGTTAGAGAATTTCTTTTACCACCAAGAGTTCCCATCCCAGAAGATCTTAGAAAAAGAGATCCAGGCTCTGGACTGATGGTTAAAAGATCTATAGCAGATCTTAGAAGTGTTTTACATGGATTAAAAATAACCATGGCTGTTGACCAAAGAGAACAGATGCAAGATATTAACCAACCTGTTGATTTACTTTGGGGAAGAGATGACCGCTACATTCCATCTTGGACCGGGGAAAAAATGTTAGGGTTATTCCCCAATGCCAGGTTAACCATTGTTTCTGAATATAACCACTTATGGATGGCTGTTGAACCGGAAAAATTAACAGGGCCAGCTATTCAAAGAATCCAAGCTTCAACCGCCCGATAATTTTACCTGGGATTATCCAGGTAAACACTTGTTTTCTTGAAAATAAAAGCCTCAATGAAACTGCGGATATAATCATACATTCCAACCAATAACCCGTCTTTGAATCTTCTGCCGGAAAATGTAACAGGCTTGTTTATAAACTTAATTTTCCCCAAATTGGCCACTCTAAAGGATAGATCCAGATCCTCCTGCGCTTGCAAATTGGCATCAAACCCGCCGCTTTTTTGATAAACCGATTTTAAAATCCCAAAACTAAAGCCGGACAGCCAATAATGGCCCAGTACCCATCTGTACAAAACCATGGCTTTGGGCTGGATAAAATTAAATAGGGCATTTGTTAAAGAAGAACAATCCACTATTTTGCAGGAGGTGGTGGTGGCTACCACTCCATCTTGCAAAGGATCTGTTATTGTATCAAGCCAATCCGGATAGATAGTGGCGTCTGCATCCAAAGAGACAACTACCTCTCCCAAAGCTTCATCAAATCCTCTTTTTCTGGCAGCACCCCTACCTTTTGTTTTCTCTAAAATTACCCTTAAATTAAGCTTATCCTGAAAGCTTTTGGCCAGTTTGGCAGTATTGTCACTGGAGTTATTATCCACCACAATTACCTCAAAATTTTTTTTAGTTTGCAGATGAGTTAAAGATTGCAAAACAAAGGACAAATATTTTTCCTCATTGTAGGCAGGGATAACAATCGAAACCTCTATATCTTTCATAATTTTTTGTGTCGGACGAAAACAACTATGGCATAAATAAATGCCAGGATAGCCTCAAAAAAAAGATAATGATTATAAAAAGGCAACCAGACAGATAAAGAAGGATAGTCGGAAAAATCTTGGGCAAAATTTTGAGTTGAGTTTAAAAATAGCAGCAGGATTCCATGGAAAATTGCCCATATAGCAGAGGCCAAAATTAATTCCCTGTATTTTTTCAGGTTTGCTTGAGCTACTAAAATCAAAGTGGCTGCCAGCAAAACAAATGAGGCATAGATGGAATTCATTAAAACGGCATAAGAGATGGCAGATACGGGCCAAAAACTTGAAACAGATAGCAATCTGATATTGAACAAATGAATTAGCCCGTCCCCTATTAAGTAGACGGCCAAAAAAATTAAAAATATTCTGAACAACTTTTCTGTCATTTGCATCAAACAATATTTTACAATAAAATAAAGCTTAAGATGCAGGCCAAAAAAATTAAACTGGCATCCCTCATCATTACCTATAACCGGGTGGCGGAAGCTAAAGCCCAAATGGATATTATCCGGGAAGCTTGGCAGCCACTGCTTGACAAAATTGATATTTATCATGAGTTTAACGGTGAAAAAAACTGGTATCCTGAAAAATATCAAGAGGACTTTTTGCACAGACACAAAAACATGTCTCATTTTATTGGTGCAAATCACATGTTGAATCAGGGAATGAAACGCATTTTGGAATCAGGCAAAAAATACGATTTTATTATTGCCACCTCTGCCGATACTTGGTTTTATGATCCAAAGAAATTAAAGGGGGTTATTTTAACATGCGCCAGGAGGCGCTTACAACTGGCTACATCTTTATGGTTTGGGGTGATGTTATCAACAGAATTTTTTCTGATAACCCCGGAACTGGCACGGAAAGTTTTCCCTTTACACTTTACGCATATCATCAACAGGTATAAACCTTTACAATGGGCTCATACCAAAATCTCCATTTTTGAAAGTGTTTTTACTCTGCAGGTTATCAAGGTTTTGAAAAATCCCAATAAAATTTATTTGATTCCAGGACGCAGAACAATTTGGCTTAAAAACAGATTTTACTCCCCAAACTTTTATGCTTCACATCATGATCGAAGTCAAAGAAAGAAAGATGTGGCAGTATCTATGCGTCATGTCTTTGGAGAAAGAATTGAAAATATGCCCAGCTTGCATAAATTTTTATCGTAAGCATGCCTCCGCTCTTTCTTGGTAAACTGCAATTTCTACCTCATTTAAGCCGGAGTTCGAGGCTTCTTTAATTAAAAAATCGCAAATTTTGCCCTGCAATTTTGATAAATCATCATAAAGAGCATCACGGATTTCGGGAGTTAATCTGGCCTGAAAATCTCTGTTCCACTCGGACAGCTTGAAAATGGTGGTTCTGACCGATCTTTGAGAAATCCCGCCCAGCACCTTAAGATGCAGCGATACCGCATCTTCCAGTTGTCTAACTTTGGCCTCGTTTTTAAAATCGGTTAAAGCTGTGGCTTTTTGTAAATTAAAAAGGTAGTGCTCCAGAGCTGGAGGAATTAAATCCGGCCGCCCTGCCTCCTTCAAGCTTCTGACTTCCCTGATCCTTCTTTGACTAAATTCCAGATAGCGGATGGCTTGAATTTCGCTGGTGGGAGCAAATTTAAGCTCCAAAATTTCCCTGATTCGTTTTAAAAAATATAAAGGCTGGGCCGGATGAATTAAGGATTTCCCGAGATAAGATAGCTTGGCTTCTTCAGTGGCAATCGGGGTTATCTCTTTGGCCAAGGCATTTTGGCAAAAACCTAAAAAAATAAACCCCAGTAAAGCTGTGGAGATAAATATCAGAGAAATACGCATCGCATATAGTTTAGCAAGATCATTTAATATCCGCAAGCGCAATCACTTTTAATCCTTGATATGCCTTTAATCTCTCATCATTAGTCACAAAAGCCTTGGCCCGGTTTAATTTGGCCGTGGCCAATTGGATAGCATCCGGAGTTCTAAAGCCGTATTTTCTTCGCAATTTGGCCGCCTCAATTGCAATCCCCTGATCAACATCAATAATTGTTAAATTAGGCATACTCTTAAAACCTGTTTCAATTCCTTTTAATACTTTAAGCGGAGATGGGAATGATAAAGTCTCAATAATGCTAACAACGCTGGTAACAGATTGAATCTGATCTTTTTCAAGAAGATCGACTATCACTTGACAGATTTTAATAAACTCCGGATTCTTTTCAAAAAGGTAGATAAAAATATTGCTATCCAGGCCTACAAGTTTAAACTTTTTGATCCCATTCATTTCTTAAATCCTCAAGATATTTAGTTGTATTAATATTTTTCCATGCTTTTCGGGCAATACCTTGGTTTTGTTCTAACCAATTAACAGGTTTAGTTTTTATGGTAAGAATATTTTCTTTTTCAAAACGAACAGCCACTTTTAAACCGGGTCTTAACCCGTTCATTTTTTCCCTAACCTCTTTGGGAATAACTATTTGATATCTGGAACCAACTGTCACAAGTTGCATAATATGATGATTTTATCAAATTTCATCATACGCTGTCAAGAAGAAATTCATCCGGTCATAAAGAAATTTTGGCGGGAATCCAAAGGCACAATTTTAATTTCCAGTTTGGCTTTTAAGGCTTTAGTTACTTTTTCCAGGGTTTTCAAGGTATAGCCGGTATAATCGGCGTCCTCTATCCGGGCAATGTTTGATTGTCTGGTACCCACCAGTTTGGCCAGATCTGTTTGGGTTAAACCCGCTTTTTTTCTTAAATCATAAATTTGAAAGGCAATATCCCATGCCCTATCAGCTTTTTCCAGTTCTTCTGCCAAAAAAGGATCTGCCTTTAAGGCCTTCTCCAGGTATCTATCAAAATCATCTTTTCTTCTTTTCATTTTAATTAACCTCCATTTTTATTTCGATAATCTTTTTCTGGCAATATTAAGCTCATCCGCTGGCGTTTTCTGCTTCTTTTTAACAAATAGATGCAACAATATAATAATCCGACCTTTCTGAAAAGTATAGACAATTCTCAATATGTCTGTACCTGATTTTACCCTCAACTCCCATAATCCAGGCTCTAAATATTTTGATAAAGGCTCTTTATGATATTCCCTTCTTTTTATTTTTTCAATCCCTTTTAATGCCTTACGCCACAAAATAATGTTTGCGACCTTCAATTGATCTAGTGCTTTCTCAACCGGACTTTCCCCAGAACTATTTTTATAAAAGTCTATTTCAAATTCCATATTAATTATATCAAATTTGATATATTATGTCAACCCCTTAATTCAATATCAATATAGCACAAATGGAATTAAAATCTTAAATGCCATTACTCACAGAATTGAATAGATTTTGAATCTCCAATCCCGGATTGGAAAGCTAAATTGGAGAGCTAAAATAAATCAAAAAAAGAAGGAAATGGTGTTCACCTTAACAACATGTTTGCCATTTGAGTCGCTACCTCGTTCGGTGCAGGGTACAAATGCGTGGGTAGAAGGTGAATCCATGAATCCAAAGTGCGACCAGGACCCCCTATGTCAAAGCCTGCCCGGGCGAGTAGTCCCAACCCTCTTGGAGCAACAACCACGCGTTGGGCGTCCCCGACCGGGTATTGAAAAACCATCCTGAGCGCAGCTAGGCGGTCGACGAGATCGCGAACCAGTACAAAGGGGGATTCAACATCGCGAATTAATTCCTCTGTAGTAGTACCTCCCTCCATGTGGATTAACCCTAGAATCGCAAATAGGTCTGGTTCCCCCATCACCGCCTGTACCGCCCCGTTATTTCCTCCGATTTGTTGTTCGTTCTCCATAATGCTAACTATATATTATATCCTCCTGCTTATCAAGTTTTCTTTTTTCCCAACCTGCCCGACAATGCCAGTCATGGCAGGCGGGCCAGTTTTTCAAACTCATTAACTTCTGATAGACTAAAATTAATGAAAATTATTTTAAAACCTCATTTAAAAATCCGTTTACAACAAAGGCTAATTCCTCAAGACTATCCCAAAAAGATTTTATCAGATCCCGAAGAAAATTATTTTGATACCCTAACTAATCGTAAAATCGCCATTAAAACTTTGCGGTATTATGGGAAACTACGACTAATGGCGGTGGCTTATGATATAATAGAAGACACCATAGAAGCAATCACTATCCATCCTGTCACTGAACAGGAAATTAACAATAAATTACAAAGGAGAAGGTGGATTAAAAATGAAAAAAACTAAGCAAAAAATTTATTATGATAAAAAAACTGATGTTTTGTGGTTTAATATCCGCTCCGGAGCAGAAGATGAATATCGCGAGATATCTCCAGGGGTCAGTGTGGAGCTGAATAAAAAGGGTGAGCTTTTAGGCATTGAAATCCTAAATGCCTCTAGAGTTTTAGGCACAAAACTGGGGTTTAAACCTACTTCTTTAGATTACTCAACTCCCATCCTCAACAGAATCCGTTAGATACTTTTCTTTTTCCCCACCAGTTTTTCAAACTCATCCGTATCTAAAGTCTCTTTCTCCAGTAAAGCCTTGGCCACTTTATCAAGTTTTGTTTTTTCTGCTTTTAAAATCTTTTGAGCATCTTTATAGCATACATCAATGATTTTTTTAACTTCTTTATCAATACCGGTTTGCATGGTTTGGGATGCTCCCCCTTCATCCCCCATGGGCCACATGCCAAACATGGGCCGGGATTTGACATTAATCGGGCCTAAATCAGACATGCCATATTCTGTCACCATTTCCCGGGCAATTGAGGTCGCTATTTCCAAGTCACTCGCTGCGCCGGTTGAAATATCCTTAAAAACCATTTCCTCGGCTGCCCGACCACCCAAAGCAGTGGTAATTTGCTGAAGGAGTCTTGATCTGGTTTCATTGGAGCGATCTTCAGTTGGTGGAAACATGGTGTGACCACCGGTCATGCCCCGCGACACAATGGAAATCCTGTGAACCGGATCAACCAAAGGCAAATGATGGCCCACAATGGCATGGCCGGCTTCATGATAAGCAGACAATTTTCTGTCTGTTTCAGTTTGCATTCTTTTTCTTTGCGGCCCCAGTTTAACCTTGGTAGCAGCTTCTTCCAAATCTTTAGGTTCAATGGCTTTTTTGGCTTCCCGAGCTGCCAAAATGGCCGCTTCATTTAACATATTCGCAAGATCCGCTCCGGAAAATCCCACTGTCCGCCGGGCCAATCTTCCCGTATCCACTTCTTTTGTAAAAGGCTTACCTTTCATGTGCAGTTCGATTATAGATTTTCTTTCTTCAATGTCCGGCATGCTTAGCATCACTCTTCTGTCAAATCTGCCCGGGCGGACCAAAGCCGGATCCAAAAGGTCAGGCCGGTTGGTGTTATGCAAAAGAATTGGTGAATCTCCTCCAAAGAAAGCCTCGTTTTCCACCCCACATAAATCATAGACATATCCATTGAATGGCCTTTTTTCAATTTTTTGCACAATTGGTCTTTTAATTGGATTATCCTTAATTGTCTTGACTTTAATAAAGGGATTATTAGACTTACCAAATCCTAACCTATATGCAACATTTTTAGACAGAGGTTGACCATTTTTTATCCTTCTTCCCTCTTGAGTGGTGAATGAAGTAAGATAAGTTTTAATTTTGTGCATTCGGCAAAGCCAGTTTAACTGTAAGATCAACTGTTTTGATATTGAAGTAATCTCTCCTTTACCACTTTCATCCAAATATCCATCCCCCAGGAATACCCCTCTTAAAAATTCAATAAAATACTCTCTGGGAGCCTCAAATAAAAATGCTGGTACACGCTTTCCTGGGGCACCTTTTCCTCCATGTTGAGCAAAGAACAATCCCACAGGAGTTGAATAATAAACAATATTTACGGCATTACTAGTGATATTACGCTCACGATCAGGAGAAAGTCCGAATATCTCTCTCATCAAGGTTTTAACATCAGCAACCAATTGAGTTTCTTTAATGTTAAAGCAAAAATCCACTCCTTTTCTGGCATAGCCTTCTGCGACATAGTAACCAAGCAATCTACAGAGGGCTGGCGTGACTAAAATCTCTTTCGGAAGTTGATGATTAAAATAATTTCTAGAAATTTTTCTTGGCAAAAATACTCCTCTCAACCAATTACCAACAGTAGTTTGTGAAACGCCGATTTGTCCACCTATTTGAGATTGAGAGAGCGCACCATAATTTGTTTGGGCAAACAAATATTTTTCCTCCCACTGCAAATCTTCTTTGGTATCTTGGTAAACAGGCAACCTCAAGTGGAACTGCTGGTTAAATTTATGAGCCCTAACTTCTGTTAGTTGTTTACTCGTACGATTGACTTTAAGCGGCAAATTTACCAGGACATCACCTTTTTTAAGTTCGCTGACTTTTTTAGGAATAATGCCTTGGTTGGTTCTGACGAACACCGAGTGATTACCCGTAGTTTTCATCTTTCCGCCAAGATATAATATCTCATAAATTTCTTTTACCTGATGGCGAAAAAGGCTTCTGACCTTTTTAAATGCACTATTTTGGAAGAATAATCTATTATCTTTTCTGGCTAATTCTCTTTTTTCAAAACCTAAGGTTTCAATATCATTTACAAACTTTTCAACACCTTCTTCACTTTCTGCATAATATTGATCAATAAACTCTCCAATTGGTAAAAGTTTAACCCCCTCTTTATCCTTTACTAAAACAGGGGTGTCGCCAGTTACTGATGCCCCGATTACTATGACCGATTCATTAGGGGCAAACCCGTCCATTTCCACCAGAATTTGATTTAAAGTTTGCTCCCTCTCGTCATGGCCGGAACTCATGCCAAAACCACGCATCCTGCCAATTGATTCAATCTCGTCAATAAAAATAATGGCAGGCGCGGTTTTTTTGGCCTGGGCAAACATGTCACGCACCCTAGCTGCCCCCACTCCCACCAGCATTTCCATAAATTCCGAACCGGAAATAGAATAAAAAGGCACGCCTGCCTCTCCTGCTACAGCTCTCGAAATTAATGTTTTACCGCATCCGGGAGGACCAACTAAAAGCACGCCCTTGGGGGTCCTTGCCCCAATTTCTTTATATTTGGCCGGACTTTTTAGAAAATCCACTACTTCTTCCAGCTCTTTTTTAGCTTCTCCTGCTCCTGCCACGTCGGTAAATTTAATCTGGGGGGCATCCTTGGTAAAAAGGCGGGCTTTTGATTGGGCAAAAGAAAAAATCCCCTGGGCTCCTTCCCGGGCATTTCTAAAAAGAAAAAACATCAAACCAACCAGAAGTAAAACCGGCAAAATAGCAGAAATTATGCCTATCCAGGCTTGCTGCATGGAGAGATCTTTAACTTCAATAGTCACAGATTTGGGATCAACCCCGGAACTTTCAAGGATTTTATAAATAGATTCTCCCTCTTCTTTGCGGGAATGAAGCGGTTCTGTCTCATTTTTCAGCTTGGCAGTCACTTTATTTCCCTCCACAGAAATCTTTTCTATTTTTTGATCTTTAATATCCTGGATAATTTGGGAGATAGGCACTTCATTCGCCTGATTGGATGGTCCGCCTGACATTTGGTAGAAAAAAACCAAAGCTGTTACGGCAATTAGAATATAGACAAGCACGCCTTTGATAACGGCAAGCAGTTTATTATTATTATTTATTTTTTTCCTGCCATTGGCCACCTCGCAATTCTAACACAAATCAGCGGATTTTAGTACCGGAGGGAACTTTTTTGGGAACTGTTAAGAAAACAGGACCATCTTCAGAACTTGCAGCCAGCATCATACCCTGGGATTCCAAACCCATCATCATTTTAGGTTCCAGATTAACCACCACTACCACCTGTTTTCCCACAAAATCTTTGGGCTTATACCACTTCTTAACCCCTGCCAAAACTTGTCTAGGTTCATCCTCTCCCAAATCAACCATCAACTTAATCAACTTCTCACTCCCCTCCACCTCTTCTGCCTCCACCACAGTCCCCACTTTTAATTCTAATTTTTGAAATTCGTCTATGGAAATCATACAAAATAATCCAATTTCATGGCTTTTTTGACTTCTGCCAATGTTTTTTGGGCCTCTGTTCTGGCTTTGGCTGTGCCCTCTTTTAAAATTCTATCCACAAGCTCTGGTTCTTTTTCTAATTTATCTCGCCTTTGGCGGATTGGATCCAGGAAATTATTAAGAATTTTAACCAGGTACTTTTTTACCTCAATATCCCCTACTTGGCCTTTTGAGTAAAGTAGTTTGTAGTTAGTAGTTTGTGGTTTGTCAGCATCAGTCCCAAATGCATCCAGATAAACAAAAACCGGATTTCCTTCAACAGTCCCCGGATCTGTGGGATGAATTCTTTTGGGATCTGTATACATACTCATGACCTTTTTCTCCACTTCTTCCGCAGAATCAGTCAAAAAAATGGCATTATTTAATGATTTGCTCATTTTCCCCTGGCCGTCTGTGCCGGGAAGAGTGGGCACATCCCCTATTAAGGACTCTGGTAAAGGAAAAACCTCTCCATATAAATTGTTAAATTTAATGGCAACATCTCTGGCAAATTCCACATGGGCTTTCTGGTCTTTACCAACAGGCACCAAATTGGCTTTGGGAAGGAGAATATCAGCTGCCATCAACACCGGATACTGGAAAAGGGCAAAAGTGTCCTGTTCCCCCTGATCAAGTTTTTCTTTTAAAGCCGGCTGGCGTTCCAAAACAGCTCGCGGAGTTAGTGTTCCCAGAAAATAGGCCAGTTCCAAAACCTCCGGCACTTTAGATTGAAGTACAAAAGTAACTTTTTTAGGGTCAAGTCCCACAGATAAATATCCTAGCATCAAGCCACGGATATTTTTTTCAAGATCTTCTGTTTTATCAAAATGAGTTGTTAAGGCATGCAGATCCGCGATCAGAATAAAAGCATCATATTCATCTTGCAATTTTACTCGATTAGCCAACGACCCCACATAATTTCCCAAATGAAAACTGTCAGATGTGGGCCTGTCCCCGGTCAAAATTCTTTTCATATTTTTGATCTCCTTAAATTCTCCTGCAACTTTTCCATCAGCCACATTCTGGCTAGAGTTGAGATATTTAGACCTTTACTTGTAGCAATTTCTCCAAGTTTATCAATTGCTTCTTTAGGTAACCTGATGACTAGTACGGCCGTCAATTTCTCTCTTTTCATCATTTTATTGTATTACACTGTTATACAAAAGTCAAGCTTTAGGATAAAAATTCTTTTCATTTATCTTATTGTATTTTGTCT
>JACPEZ010000014.1 GCA_016183225.1 Candidatus Daviesbacteria bacterium | reverse complement strand
TGTTAATCCTAAAAAGTGCCGTAACCTCACCCTCCCAGCCTGTCTCCTCCTTTAATTCTCTTAAGATTCCTTCATTAGCAGTTTCATCCCTATCAAGAAAACCGGAGGGAAGCGACCATTTACCTCCTTCTAAAAGTTCATTCGACCTCTTAACAAGTAATAACTTTCCATTCATTTCAACTATTGCATGAACTACTACGTGTCTTAAACTTGCTTTGTTTCCATGTTCAAAAGTGCAATTTATCATGTTTAATCCTCCTGATTTTTCCAGGTAATCAAGTGATTCATGAAAAAGTTCCAGGTCATCACAAAAGGAATGGTGGCGAAAAAGTAAAAGTTATTGTAGGCAATTTTCCTCCATCCCAAATCCACAAACCCGTCCCCGTAGTATAAATGCAAAACTTTAACTATTAAAACCCCTATCACCAGCCCCCCTAAACTGACCAGATTAAAAATCCCCAACTTGGTCCAGAAATTGGTTTTAGTCTTTCTGTAGCGGAAAGTCCAGTAATTATTCAGAATGAAATTATTAATAATGGCAACTTCCGTGGAAATTCCTTTGGAAGTGGCAGGCGGAAAACCGCCCAAATTAATAAACACTTTGTAAAAAAGAAAGTCTACCAGCGTTCCCACAAATCCCACCAGACCAAATTTGACAACTGTTTTGGCCCGTCTGGTTAAATGGAAAAAGGGGATATTTAACCCCCATGCGTTAAGCCTTGCGTCAACACAATATGTAATCACATCATAGGTATAATTAAAAACTTTATTTTTGGAATATCCCTCCAGACGGTTTTTAAAAATGAGCGGCACTTCTTTGTATTTGGCTCCGGCTAAAATTGCCTCGTGCAAAAATGCGGGCTGAACAATAAAAGACGGTTCCCTCCAGGGGAGTCTTGTCAGATTTAATTTTTGAAAGAGCTTCGGGGTAAAAGCTCTGGCCGAATTGGTAAATTCTCGCACTTTCCAGGGTCCCATCAACACTCTGCAAAAAAGCGAGGCCCCGTAAGTAAAAATTCTTCTGCCTAAAGATAGCTGATTCTTCCCTCCCTCAACAAATCTTGAACCGATGGCCAGATCATACCCGTCTTCTACGGCTTGAACAAGCCTGACTAAAACATCCGGGACCACCTGCCCATCCGCATCAAGCTGGGCCAAAATATCCGGATGAAGTTTTTCCAGGGCATATTGATGTCCTTTGATAAGTCCTACTCCCAGTCCCGGATCAACTTTAATAAAATGCAGCCGGTTATTTTTTTTGACTAAACTATGAGCTACTCTTTCTGTCCCGTCCGTAGATCTGACATCATCGGCAATGACAATATGGATTTCAAAACCATGCAGACTTTCCTCCTGCTCGAAAACTTTAGCAACAGTTTTTTTAATGTTTAACTTTTCATTATAGGTGGGGAGAATGACTGAAACTATTTTTTTCATCAAGAAAACTTGGCCAAATCCGCATGAACCATAATTTTAACTAAATCATTAAAGGTTGTTTTTGGCTCCCATCCCAGAACCGCTTTGGCTTTGGCGGGATTGCCCTGCAGGGGACCTGTTTGAACCGGCGGCACAAAATGAGGATCTGTCACCACGTAATTCTGCCAGTCCAAACCCACTACCTTAAATGCCTCCTCTGCAAACTCACGGACTGTATGGGTTTCACCTGTGGCAATGACAAAATCATCCGCTTTTTCCTGCTGCAGCATCAACCACATGGCTTCCACATAATCCGGGGCATAGCCCCAATCCCTTTTGGCTTCCAAATCTCCCAGCTTGAGCTTACCGTCTTTAACCAGCGGCTCACCCATCTCATTTAAAGGCAGATCTTCCTTCCGACCGTTTTTGATACAGGCCGCCGCCGCGGTGATCTTTCTGGTGACAAAATTCAAGCCTCTCCGGGGACTTTCGTGATTAAAAAGAATGCCGCAAGAGATGTATTGGGGGCTTTTCTTATCTTCACGGGCGATCACAGCCATCCTATGGGCGTATTCTTTGGCCACGGCATAGGGATTTTTGGGATTAAAGGGAGTAGTTTCATCTTGGGGTACCTGCTTGGGCGCTCCAAACATTTCCGAAGTGGATGCCTGATAAATTTTGGCTTCGGGAACCACATCCTTGGCTCTTTCAAAAACGTGAAAAGCTCCTACTCCCGTAATCATGATTGACCCCAGCTTGTCGGCAAAAGATCCTAAAGGGGAAGAAAAAGATGCCAGATTATAAATCTCATCCGGTTTAAAATCCAAAAGGGCCAAAGCTATTGATTCGGGAGATTGCAAATCTCCGAAGTAAATTTTAATTTCTCCTTTAACATCATCAATATTACCCATTTCCGCTGTGGCATTTCTGCGGACCAACCCCCCTACCTCATATCCTTTATCCAGTAAAAGCTCTGTCAGATATGATCCGTCCTGTCCGGAAATGCCGGTAATAAAAGCTCTTTTTGCCATAATGTGATCTACTATATCTAATGCGAACCTTTCTCGTCAACCACCTGTTTAAAAAGATCGCGCAACCGGGGATTATTTTTATCTCTTTCGGAAATAATGGGATTTTTAACCGGCCAGTCAATTTTTAAATCCGGATCATCCCAGACAATGGCCCTGGTATCTGATCCGTCCCAGTAAGTATCTGTCAAATAAATATAATCAACCGGCTCATCTCCCACCACGCAAACCGAATTGGCCAGCCCGTTGGGAATAAACAAACCGTATCTCTGACCATCATCAATGGTAAAAGTTTCCACTTTGGCAAAAGTGGGACTGTCCGGCCTTAAATCGACAACCGCTAAAAAAGCCGTCCCGTTAACCGGATAAATCATTTTGTTCCACTGCTCGGCATGCAAACCGCGAATGACCCGCGGCATAGACCTTGAATGATTCATCTGAATGGGCTTAAATTTAAAACCAAGTTCTTTTTCCAGCTCATCCAGATGAAAAATTTCCCGAAAAAAACCTCTCTTGTCGCTAAATTCAGGTCTTTCCAGCATTAGCAGTCCCGGAATTGATGTTTTGGCAATATATTTATTTTCCATAAGATTTTTGAGCTGCTCTATCAACATTTGGCCTGTTTGCTTTCAGGGGTTTCCACCACCACTCGTTAGCTTTGTACCACTCAACAGTTTTATCAAGCCAGGTATCAAAATCGTGCTCTCTTTTCCACCCCAGCGCCATCAGTTTGCTGCCGTTGGTGGCATAGCGGAAATCATGCCCAAGACGGTGCTCGACATATTCTATCCAGGACTCATCTTTACCCAAAAGCTGCAGCAATTTTTTAGTTACTTCCAGATTGGTTTTTTCTTCCCCCTGCACCAGATAGGTTTCTCCGATACTGCCTTTTTGCAAAACAAGATCCACTGCCGCAGCATGATCTTCAACGAAAAGCCACTCCCTGATATTTTCTCCTTTACCCATCAAAGGCACTTTTTCCCCTTCCAGCAAACTGGTAATAAAACGGGGAATGAGCTTTTCCGGATCCTGATATGGACCAAAATTGTTGGCGCAGTTGGTAATGGTAATGGGCAATCCATAAGTCTGGTGATAAGCTCTCACCAGATAATCAGAACCTGCTTTGGAAGCGGCATAAGGGGTGCGGGGGGCATAGGGCGTATCTTCGTTAAATGGCGGGTCATCCAGATTAAGCTGGCCGTAAACTTCATCCGTACTGACATGATGGAAGCGCTTAACTTGTTGATTTAGGGCAGCATTTAATAAAACCGCTGTTCCCAACACATTGGTCCGGACAAACTGCAAAGGATTAATAATGGAGCGGTCAACATGAGATTCGGCCGCAAAATGAACCACTACATCTACCCCATCCATGGCTTCAGCGACCGCTTTCTCGTCCGCAATATCTCCTTTGACAAATTGATATTGAGGATTATTTTCTATGTCTTTAAGGCTCTCCAGGTGTCCTGCGTAAGTCAGGGCATCCAGATTAACTATTCTGTCTTCCGGATAATTTTTTAGCCGGTAGCGAATAAAGTTTGATCCGATAAATCCGGCTCCGCCTGTCACCAGAAGTTTCATTTTTTAGATTCTGCTTTCTTAGCCCAAAAATTATTAACCTCTAAAAGGGTATCAAAGGTGCCGGCATCTCTCCAAAACCCTTTTAGCTCCTTAAAGCCTAATTTTCCTGCCTTGGCATAGTGGTTATTCACATCCGTAATCTCCAACTCCCCTCTATCTGATGGTTTAATCTGATCAATAAAGTCAAAAACTTTGCTGTCATAAATATACAAACCGGTTACCGCAAAATTGTTGGGAGGGTCTTTTGGCTTTTCTAAAATCCCGGCAATGAGACCGGGATTATCTTTGTCAAACACCGGTACTCCAAAACGCTCCGGGTCCGGGACTTCTTTCAAAAAAACCACTGCTCCGTCTTTAAAAGTTTTGATATCTGCGGATAAATCATAATCAGTCGTGTTGTCGCCCAAAATTACCACAGAGCTGTCTCCGTCCACAAAATCTTTGGCCAGGGACAGCGCCTCGGCAATCCCTCCTTCATTTTCCTGGTAGGCATATTCCAGGTGCTTAATACCCAGCTCATGACCATTTTTCAAAATGGACAGGAAATGCCCGGAGTGAGGTCCTCCTGTAACTACCATAATATCTTCCACGCCAGCGTTAACCAATGTTTCTATTGGATAAAACACCATTGGTTTGTTGTAAACCGGCAGTAAATGCTTATTTGTGACTTTGGTCAGAGGATAGAGTCGGGTCCCTAAACCTCCGGCCAGTATTACGCCCTTCATAATAAACTTCCTGACAAAACTGTTAAGACAAGCAGTGCAGTTAAAAGATACTCTATCAAAATAGGTAAAGTCAAACTTTTATCCCTGTGATGGTGCCACATGGCCCAAACTAAATAAATTAGTACGGCAATAATAAGTATGTTTAATGGTTTCACAAAATTGCTCCCGGATTGCTATTTAACAAAGTAGCTGCTGCCACCCCCAGAATGGCCATGTGAGCTACTCTGGAAGAGGAGATCCGCAAAACTCCCCGTTTCTTTAAAACTACCAGATCAACAGTCAGTAAAACAGCCATCAACAGTATCAGAACAAATCCGGCTGTTTTGGTAAATTGATACGGATCAAATAAAGGCTTGATATTTTCACCCCGCGTTTCGGCAAATATGGCGGGAGCGCTTAAATATTTATCTTTTGACACATTAACCTGTTTTCCCCCGGCAGTGAAGGCAGGTTGGGGGAAAACAGTTGATGTTGAACCAAACATCTGCACCACCAGAGTGGTTTTTTGTCCGTTTAACACTCCCTCCACCACTGCCATACCGATGTCGCTGTATTTACTGTTTAGCAGATTTTCCTTATGAGTAGGGGAGGCCATCCAGGCGGATACTACTTCATCAGAGTTGTAAAAGTTTTTGGCCAGATTTTCCCCGGCATAGGTAAATTTATAGCCCGAACCTAAAATAAAATCCCAGGGGGTCTTGCCTGATGGGGCAAAATGAGCCCAGTAATTTTCATCAAACATATTTTGGGCCTTAAGGGCAGCTGCCCTGTCCAGGGCTTCGTTTTCCGAAACCGGCCCTAAGCCTGATTTTTGCCTTTCCTGATTTGTCAGTTCAATCAGTTTTTTTTGATCCAAATTGGCCGAAATCCCCAAAATGCCCGGTTTGGTGTAGCTGACTATGGAAAAACCTACTTGAAGCAAGATAAAAAGCAGAATATAAATTAAGATAGCCTCCCAAGAAATTAGATGAGCTTTTTTGTGAGTATCTTTATGCGGGAGTAACCAGTTCTGCCAGGCCATAATATCATTCTACCAGAAATTTCTAATTACTAATTACTAATTACTAAACAATGACTCAATTACTTAGACTTAAAAATTGGGATTTGGGATTTCTTTAGGTCAATTAGAAATTAGGTCAATTAGGTTAATTTTAATATTCTATATTGCTTTCTATTTTTTTCCCGTTAACAGGAATATCTAATGCAAACCCCAAAGCATTAGCTACAGATACCCCCACCCGCAGTCCCGTAAAAGACCCGGGCCCTGTTTCTACTTCCACGCCCTGCACACCTCCAGGGTGTGCAATATTCAGCCTGGAAATTAAAGGTAAAAGCACCTGTGAGCCAAATTTATTTTTGGCAGATAAACTTTTAATGACTTTTCCCTCTTTTTTAAGAGTCACCTCCACCCTATTTTGCTCTTTGGTATTAATATGAAGGATCATAAAACTATTTTTTTCTGGGGATAAGAAATTGAGCAATGATAAAACTGGCAACTATTAAGGCGATTGCAATGATTAATAAAACAGCGTTTAAATCCATACTACCTCTTTAATTTTGATTTTCTATGATAAAAAACTATTAAACCTGCAAACAGGGTAATTGCTCCTGCAGCGATAAGAAAAAGATAAGTTGCCGTAGTGATATCATATTGATTGATCATCGTCTTACATCCTCCAAAAGTATTAAACCAAATCTGACTAATAAGTATGTTACTACCAAACTGGATAAAACTGCAAATATTTTAACTTCCAAAGGAGCAACCGTGGCAAAACCCAACCCTCCCAAAATTACGCCCTTGGCAACATCAAAGAAAAAGTTTGCCAAACTTTTAGCTTGTTCCTGATTTAAAATAATATTCACAACAAAATCATATTCCTTTGATAAAATAATGTCAAAAAAATCCAAAAGTCTGGAAAAGGAAATTTTTAAATAAATTTTTAAGACTTGGGCTGTTTTCTACTTAAGAGCTGTGAATCCGGGAACAGCTATATCAAGTGGAGATAGGGGACTAGCCCTATCCACAACTATTCTGGTCTTTGCATTCTTCAAGTATCCCCCATATTGTATGAATTGCCCAAAATCAATAATTTGTCTTGCGGTTAACGGACTGGAAGTCCAAGTAGCATCTTCATTACTCATAAATCCTCTTTGTGAACTCGGAGAGGAAAATGTTCCTACATGCATTACCCCCCCCTCAAGCGAAAACCGTATCTCATTAGCAAATACTTGATTTGGATATTTAGTACTTCTTCCGGGATGAATCGCATCTCCATAATTTGTAGCACTAGCTATACCTCTACCCCTGGGAGTCTCCCGTAAAGATTCAGGAGCGATCTGCATTACAGCATCTCGCCTTCCCAACAAAATTTTGGTTATTGCTACAGGAAAACCATATGCTGTTTGGGGAAGATCTTGAAGAGAATCTGGCAGTACTTCTTTAACATAAAACGCAACTAACGGTGTCTGGGGTGTAATTTCTAAACCAAGCTTATAACCATGAGCTTCTACTGTTTCAGCAACATTATCCGAAAGGCCGGCTGCACGCAAACGATCCTGAAAAGCTTTTAAGTATTGCCCATAGGCAGATTCAACATCTTTTGATACTGCAGTTTCACCTCTTATTTGAGCTGATGCATCTATTTCTTCCACGCTCAAATCTTACCATTTTACTACTTACAAGTCAAAATTTTTAGTACAATTTGACTATCATCCTATAGTTAGGATATAATACGTTATATGCTAGATCCTGAAGCCGGAACATCCTTACTTATTCAAGTTCGTCACAACCTCGCTTTAAGCAATGAGCTGGTATTTGTGGGTGAAACTGTTCAACTTACTCCTCAAAATGAGGATGACAAGGTGGAGACAGTTAGCATTTTTATAAGACCCACGCAAGATTTAGGTTTTGATGGCAATAGACTTAATCAGTTTCAAGTAACAACAGTAGACCCTCTCATAGAACCTTTGCTACATCAAGCTTATATGCATAAGGTTGTTCGTCCGTTCTATGGAGGATCAGGAATTTATGAGAATGTTATTCAAGACCTCCAATTTGGATATTATGCGTTCGATGAAATAGTTGGCCGTAAACAACATGTAGGTAGAGTAGTACTTGAATTATTTGACAGGGAGGCTCGAGGCCGTCTGGTTGATAAAGAAAGTGAAGAATTTACCACTCAATTGCGGGCTGCTATAAGAACAATAGCGGTTTATATTTTGCCAAATGATAGCTTGGCAAAACTAGCCTTGGCTTATGAAGGAGGATTAAGGCAGGATACAGTTATTAAAGATAGGGCGCTTGATGTGCTTAAACATGGTCTAACAGCAAATCAGATAAGCGCTATAGCAAGTGGTAGTAACCCTTTTCCAGAAATCAGATACAAACCTTAAAAGCTTCCCGTCTTAATTTTGAACATTTAAAATAATTTAATTCTTTTTTTTAGTTTCAAAATTTTCAAATGTACCACGACCGTGGGACAAATGAAATGAAAAAAATTATCGATAGATTTCCAAAAATTCCTCTGCAGTTAAAATTTTTATTTTTTTGTATTTTCCCAAATCCAGCAAATCTTTATCCCCGGTAATAATAAAATCGCAATTGCCCTCCACTGCCGCTTCCAAAACCCGATTGTCATCTTCATCTCTTAGAATATGTAATGTTTTGCGCGGGGCCACTACCTCAAATTTATCTTCTATTTCCGCCATAGTCAGCTCTAAATCACCAGGCGAGAGTGATAGTTTTTTTGTCAAAATCTCTTGAACTTCTGCCAGTAATATTTCCGAAGTTACACCTTGAATTTTTTCTTCCAAGGCCAGCAAAAAAACTTTAGCCGGTTTTCCTCCATAACCTATGGCGGAGATAATCACATTGGTATCAAGAACTACCCTAGGGTTTACGGCCATGGCGGAACTCATATACTATATCATTAATTTGTTTCTCACTGGTAATACCCATTTCCCTGGCAGCTTTTCTTCCTGCTCTGAAAATATATTCCCACTTTTTTTTATCTTCCAAGTACCTGCGCAGAGCTTCCCTGATCAGTTCGGAGCGGTTTTTATATTCAGTCTTGGCGACTTTATCTACTTCTTTTACCAGCACTTGCGGCAGGGCAATATTAAAAGTTTGTGTTTGCATATACAATTATTGTATCTTACTTGTATATTCTTGTCAAGATAGTATAATAACTTCATGGATGATTTAAAGCAGCGGTTTGAAAAAATATCCCTTTC
>JACPEZ010000015.1 GCA_016183225.1 Candidatus Daviesbacteria bacterium | reverse complement strand
TATTTAAGCCCCAGGAAGGAGATGGAGTAAATGTAGTTTCGGATCCTGTGGGATCATTTCTATTTTTCCTTATTATCTGGCCTGTTCTTTTAGTTCTTCCCTATTTTATATTCCGCTGGGTAATTTCCAAAGTAAAAACCTCAAATGGCTGAAGTTCTGCAAGTTTTAATAATTTTCCTTAAAATTCTAATTCCCGCCAGCATGCTTAAATTCCCCCTGCTTGGTTTATGGGGAAATTATTTTTTGGATGTTGTGGATGGAGATATTCTGCTGTCTTTGGGAATGAGCGATGCCCGCTACCAGCTAATTGATAAATCCACTGATTTTATTTCCTATATTTTTATGCTCATTTTAGGCCTTCGATGGTCAATCAAAAAAATTGTTATTATTCTGTTTGCATACAGAGTGGCAGGACAAATTTTATTTTTCACAACCGGCAATGAACTGGTATTTTTATACTTCCAAAACTTTTTAGAACCCTTGATGATGATTTACGCTTTAATTTTGTTTAAACAAAAGGATGAGAAAAAAGCATATTTGACTTATAAAAAACACCTATATTTAATTTGGGCAATTGTTTTAATTTACAAAATCTGGAATGAATGGTATCTGCATTTTGCCAACATCGATTTATCAATGCTCTTTTTTGGTTTTACCGGGGGAGTCAAATGACTAAACTGGCACTTGCCTTAATCTTCCTCCTGGGGATAACGCTTCGTCTTGTCAATATTCAAGATAACAACATTGTTTTTGACTTTGATCAAATTGAAGATCAGTTTTACACTTACAAACTGGCAGTAGACCGTGATCCATTAATAATTGGCCGGGCAGTTTACGGGGATGCCCGTCTTCACCACGGAGTGTTCTACTACTATTATAATCTCATTCCCTAAATAAAAACTTACCTGCCTTAATATCCGCCTTTGTAGCTGCTGTATCATTTGAGATGATAAAATTTTCCGGCTGGCTGGGCGGAGATCAACTGTATCCTTATGATCTGTTGCCAAAATCGGAAAAACAGGAAAAAAATATTTTTATGATCATTTCCGAAACTCCAAGAATCCCTGAAGTTTATAAAAATTTAGGAAGAGCCTGGGGCGCGGCTTTAGCGTTCAACATTATAATGTGATATATTGAGACCATGGGAAAAAGCAAAATTACCTACTCCCAGGTGGGTGATGATTATTCTACCAAAGATCCTGTTAAAAAATTAGCCCAATCTGCTGCCGCCTTAACAGGCAAATATCTTAAAAACGGTTTTGAAGAAGTTGCTGATACCAGGGGTGAATCGGCTTATGTCTGGAAACAGGGTGATTATTATATGGCCTCGGTAGTGGAGGGGTTGGGAACTAAAAATCTGGTCGCCGACGAACTAAGAGATGGTTACAATGTGATTGGTCATGATACGGTAGCCACTATCATTAATGATTTAGTAACCGTCGGGGCCAAACCGCTGGTGATTCACGCTTACTGGGCTATTGAAGATAACAGCTGGCTGCAGGATGGCGAGCGGATGCGGGATTTAATAGGAGGCTGGAAAAGCGCCTGTGATTTAGCAGGAGTTTCCTGGGGCGGCGGAGAAACACCGACATTAAAGGGTATCATTATACCCGGCACTGTTGATTTGGGAGGATCAGCAGTAGGTATAATCTCATCTGAAAAAAGATTAATCACAGATAAAAAATTAACATCCGGTGATCGAATAATACTTTTAAGAAGCAACGGCATCAATACCAATGGCATATCTTTAGCGAGAGTGCTGATGCATAAACTTCCCGAAAGAGGAAAAGAAATTTTAACCAAAACCAATATTTATGCAAAATTAGTCCAGGATTTATTAGATGAAAGTCTCGATATTCACTACATTTCCAATATCACCGGCCATGGTTTGCGAAAAATCATGAGATCTTCCCGAAATTTTACTTATGTAATAGAAAAATTGTTTGAGCCACAGGAGGTTTTTAAGTCTATCCAGGAAGCAGCCGGCATTGATGATTTGGAAATGTATCAGACTTTTAACATGGGTCAGGATTATGTTATTTTCTTACCGGCAGGTGACGCCCAAAAAGCTCAACAAATTATTTCCCAAAACGGTTTTGAATCTCTTGACGGCGGATTTGTGGAAGATGGCGAAAGAAAAGTCATTATCAAACCAAAAAACATTGTTTTTGAAGGCAGTACCCTGGATCTGCGCTAGCGTTCGTGACCGTGGGATTTAGGAATTAGTTTTCCCGATATGGAATCACCGCTATGAATGAACTTAATTGCATCTGCCAAAAGAGGGGCAACAGATGCAACGGTGTATTTGGAACTGCGTAAAACTTCATCTGTAAGCGGAACGGTATCAGTAATAAAGACTTGATCTATGGCTGATTTTTCAATTCGCTCCATGGCAGGAGGAGAAAAAATCCCGTGAGTTGCCGCCACGGAAATACTTTTTGCTCCCCGACTTTTAAGCAGTTTGGCAGCCCCAACTATTGTTCCGGCAGTATCAATCATATCGTCAACTAACAAAACATCTTTGCCCTTGACATCACCAATCATATCCAGGGCTTCCGAAACATTCTCCCTGTAAACATCTCTTACCTTAAATACAATTGCCAAACCGTCGGCTTGTAAATGATGCGAATAAAAAGTGGCTTTTGGCACCCCGCCTTTGTCGGGTGAGGCCACCACCAGATTTTCCCCTTTGAATTCTTTTTTTAAAACCTGAAGTAAATTATAGCTTGCATATAATACATCCCAGGGGATTTTGGCAAAACCCACTTCCTGCTCGGAGTGAATATCTATGCTGACAATTCTATCTGCTCCCGCATACTCGATTAACCCTGCTACCAGCGCCGCAGAAACCGGCACTCTGGGCCGGTCTTTTCTATCCTGTCTGGAATAGCCAAAATAAGGAACAACAGCTGTAATCTCGGAGGCGGATGATCTTCTGGCAGCATCAATCATTAAAAGAAGTTCCATAATGTTGGAGTCAACGGGCGGGCAGGTGGGTTGAATAATAAAAACATCTCGCTTTCTTAAGTTCTCGGGGATGATAATTCTTTTTTCGCCGTCTGCAAATTCGGAAACAGTTTCATCAACTTGTTTTGCCAAAATTTTGGCAATATCTTTTGCCAGTTTCAAATTGGCTGTTCCTGTCAAAAGTACAAAACCATTACTATTTGGCATAGGCTCTAACTAATTATACCATGAAGATTATCCTGAATTCTCTTGTTAACATTTTTACTTCTATTTGGAATAAATTTCTTTCCGGTAATTTTTTCATAAATTGCTATATAAAGTCTGCTCATTTTGGCAACAAAAGCAGGAGGCATTTTTGGCGGTTTTCCATGGCCGGTGTAACCATGTTCTTTAAACCAAATCCTCAAAGGCTCTTTATCGTAGCTTTCCGGTTCTTCTCCTGATAAGAATTTTTTTTGATAGGTCTTTTTAATCCAATATCTGGATGAATCGGGAGTATGAATTTCATCTATCAATATCAACTTGCCATCAAGTAACCCAAATTCATATTTGGTATCAACCAAAATTATTCCCGCTTTTTCGCAAATCTTTGATCCTCTTTCAAAAAGAGCCAGCGCCACTTTTTTCATCTCTTGCCAAATTTTAGGAGAAACTATCCGCCTCTGGCG
This sequence comes from Candidatus Daviesbacteria bacterium, assembly GCA_016183225.1. Taxonomy (GTDB): domain Bacteria; phylum Patescibacteriota; class Microgenomatia; order Daviesbacterales; family UBA10151; genus UBA9644. The sequence continues at coordinate 13,972 of JACPEZ010000015.1, read as the reverse complement.
GATTTCTTTTTCCGTTAATCTTTCGTCATGGCCAATTTCAGCTTTAGTGGTGGGAGTTATCACAGGCTTTAGCAATTTTTGATTTTTCCGCAAACCTTCAGGAAACTTCACGCCGTAAATAAGTCTCTCTCCTTTCTCGTAAGAACCCCAAATCGAGGTATTAGTAACGCCTGTAATATATCCCCTAACCACCATTTCTATGGGAATAAGTTTGGCATTTTTAACTATGCTGACATTGGGGTCCGGTACGGAAATCAAATGATTGCTTACAATGTCTTTTGTTTTTTTAAACCAGAAAGCAGCCAAAAGATTTAAAACTGCACCTTTTTGCGGAATATAACCTAAATTTCTGTCAAATGCGGAAATTCGATCTGTGGCGATTAAAATTCTTTTATCCGTCAGAATATAAAAATCCCTGACCTTGCCGCTATGTCTTTTCCCAAAACCTTTTAAATTAACGGTTTTTAAAATGCTCATTTAATTTCTTTTTGTATTCTATTAATTTTTCCTCCAAATTTTTATCAGAAGTTGCCAGAATTTGCACTGCCAAAATGCCGGCATTTTTTGTTCCATTGATGGCAACAGTTGCAACCGGCACTCCCGAGGGCATTTGCATGGTGGAAAGCAGCGCATCAATGCCTTCCAGTTTACCCCCGGACAATGGAACTCCAATAACCGGCAGCGGAAAATGTGCCGCCGCTGCCCCGGCCAAATGAGCAGCCAATCCTGCTCCGGCAATTATCACTTTACCGCCTCCGTTATGAAATTTTTTCACCAGATCTACTGTCCGCTCCGGTGATCTGTGCGCGGAAGAAACAGCCATTTCATACTCAACCCCAAATTCCTCCAAAACTTTCCCCGCTCCTTCCATAACAGGTAAATCAGATTCAGACGCAGAAATGATAAGAATCTTTGCCATAAATGTCAAAGCCTGCTTTCCTTTTTGCTTTGCAAAAACGTTAAAACTTTTTTCATATTTTTTTAATTCTACCAGCCAATTCTAAGGCTTTTTTGGAAGCATTGCCAATGTGATTTTTGGCATCTAAAAGTTTGTCAATTTCCGCAGGCTGCAAGTATTTAAGTATTTGCGGATTGCTTTCCAGTAGATCTTCCATGGAATTTCCTTCCCAAGCTTTCAGGGAAATTTCCCGCAATACCTCATGCATTTTTTGCCGATCGGCTCCTTTTTTAACTGCTTCCAAAATGATGTTTTCGGTTGCTGAAAACGGCCAATAAGTTTCCAGATTTTTATGAACTTTTCTTTCATTAATAATCAGTCCATCAATAATTTTTGTGGCAGATGTTAACATCTCGTCCATTGCCAAAAACATTTCCGGAATAACCACTCTTCTGTTTGCCGAATCATCCAAAGTCCGCTCCAAAAGCATGTGGCTGGCATTATCCCAAAGCACCCTCGACAAGCTGACTACCAATCTTGCCAAAGAACAAATTTGCTCCGCTTTGATCGGGTTTTTCTTGAAAGGCATGGCAGATGAACCGACTTGAGATTTGCCAAATGGCTCCTGCCACTCTCCAATGGAGGCAAATAAACTGCCCAGCCAAAATTCTATTTTTCGCGGGGCAGTTTGACTTGTAATTTCCACGTCTTCCAGCCCCAACTCATCCATCACATTTTGATTAAATTGTGGATTCAAACTGGCTGATGTTCCAACAGCCCCTTTTAGCCCCTTACTCTTTAAATTCTTTTTAACAAACTGCAAAAGCTCCAAATCCATTAATAAATCCTGGGCATAAAAAGCAAATCTATAACCTAAAGTTGTTGGTTCGGCAGGCTGCAAATGGGTATATCCCATACACACATATTCGGCATATTTTTCTATCTTTTCTCCAAAACTTTTGATCAGCACAGTTAATTTATTTCCGATAATATTCAGAGCTTCCTGCATCCTGATGGTTTCCGCATTATCGGAAATATCCATTGATGTAGCCCCAAGGTGAATTTTTCCTCCGCCGATTTTGGCTTTTTCGGCAAATTCTTTGATGGCAGCTACTACATCATGACTGGTATCTTTTTCAATTTCCCAAATTCTTGCAATATCTAAATTTTCCTGATGCTTTTCCAGATCCTCTAATTCTTCTTTTGCAACTAATCCTGCTTTGTGTTGCGCTCTTGCCAACTCCACCCAAATCTTTCTCCAAAGTCTATACTTGTTCTCTTCGGAAAAAATAGTCCGCATCTCATCTGAACCATACCTCCAGGAAAATGGTGATTCGTATTTCATATTAATGTCTAAATGCCCTCCTTCTGGAAAATATCATAGTTATTCCCGTCTCGTTAGCGACCTTGATTGATTGAGAATCATTAATAGACCCTCCCTGTTCTACTATAGCAGAAATTCCATATTTTGCAGCAAGCTTGACCGAATCGTCAAAAGGAAAAAAGCTGTCGCTAACTAAAATCCCACCTTTGGCAAATTGACCTGCCTGCTCCAAAGCTATTTTGGTAGCTCCAATTCTGGATGTTTGTCCCGAACCAATCCCCCGGGTCATGGGAATATTTTCATCTACCACCAAAACCGCATTGCTTCTTACAGCCTTGACTGCCTTGAAACCAAACTGCATTTGTTCCAACTGCTTCGAAGTTGGTTTTTTCCTGGTCACCACTTCCCAATTCTTAAAACCAGCCTCTGTCTGGTCATCAAAATCCTGCAGCAGCATGGCGCCTCCGAACCATCGCATATCCCATTTTTCACTTCTTGTTTGCGGAATTTTACCAAAGGTATAAATACCCATACTCTTTCTAATCCTTTTCAAAATCTCCAAAGCCTTACCGGAAATTTCCGGACAGGCAACTATGTCCATATGGCCAATTGCATGCGCAGCCTCCTCATCCATTTTGGTATTTAACACCACCACTCCTCCAAAAGCAGATACAGGATCAGACTCAATAGCCCTCTGCAGCGCTTCTTTGACATCTTTACCAAGGGCAATTCCGCAAGGAGATAAGTGTTTTATGACAGCGGCAGCCGGCTCCTTAAATTGTCTGACTGTTTCAATACCGGTATAAATATCACCGCTGTTGGTACCGGAAAGTTCCCGTCCCCAGAGATGTTTTAATTTAGAAAGAGGTGAAGAAGTGTTTGGCATTTGGTATAAAGCCCCGCGTTGATGAGGATTTTCTCCGTAACGCAAGTCTTTTAATTTTTTAAGAGGCACTGTCAGCTCTTCCGGAAAGCTTTCATCATTTAAAAAACTGCCAATTTGAGAATCATACAAAGATAAATGATAAAAAGCTTTAGCAGCCAGCTCTTTTCTTATTTTATCAGTTACTTTTCCATTTATTTTCTCGTAATCTTTCGGGTCAACCAGGACCAAAACATTTTCATAATTTTTGGCAGCTGCCCTAATCATGGTCGGGCCACCAACATCTATATTTTCCGGCGGGTAAAGATTGCAAACAACAACATCAATTTGAGGAATGTTTAATTTTTCAGCTTCCTTAACATGTTTGGGGTTTTTTCTGTCATATAAAATACCAGACTCTATCTGAAAAGATATGGTTTTTATTCTGCCGTCAAAAGATTCTTTGGGATTACCTGTTATTTTTTCAATCGGGGTAACTTTTATGCCGGCTTCTGTCAGTACCTTGTCAGTACCTCCGGTGGAAATAATCTTTCATGTTAAAATTTTATTTAATTTTCCTTTCTCTATAGCCTCTTTAATTTCCATGGCTACTCTTTTGCCCATGGATAAATTTTCGCTGTATAAATATCCGCTGTAAGGAGTAGCGAAAATTCCGGGACTCCCGGGCATTCGGGGGGACACATCAAAGACAATAATTTCTTTTTTGGGCGGGCCCGGCGTAATCACTGTTTGCAAGGCAAACGGGCCAATCACCCCGGAAACTTTAACAAATTTCTCCCCCATCTCAAATGCATCTTCAAGTAAAGATTCTAAGACTGTTACTGCCACATGACCCGCCTCCTCGTATTTAATTCCTATTTTTTTCAACAACTGCTCTTCATAAATAGATGGCAGTTTTGTTAATCCTTCAATATTAGTCTGTCTTCGGGTATCAGTCCCCAAAAGCTCTAATCTGTCATGAACTACAGAATAAAAGAAATTAAAATTAACTTGCACACCCACAATAAATTCCTCTATAACAGCAGGGCCCACCCCTTGAGTTACTCCCAACTCATATTCTTTATAATTTTCGGCAAAGAAAAATGCCCGCTCAAAGCCTCTTTCCTTTTCCAAAACCTTTACTATACAAAGTCTATCTATTTTTTTAGGATCTTTAAACTGTTTGGGGTATCTGATTCCCGCTCTATCCAAAAGATCATACTGATTTGGTTTCACGCCCCGCTCTTCTATCTTTAATAAAAATCTGTTTCCAAACATGGGAACTTTAAACTTTTTTTCAATGGCATTGTAGTCATTAATATAAACTTCAAAGGATCTGTGGGGAATAAAAATAGCATTTTTTTCCAGAAGTTTTTTTTGAACTTCAGGTTTTAAAATATCTGAAAATTTATCCAAAATTAAAACTTCATCAACTATATTTTTATAATATTTTTGGTATGTTTTTTCCCGGCCTTTTTGACAAACAACCAAAGTCTTAAACCCTAAATCTTTTGCTCCACGACATACATCCAAAGCAGAATGACTTCCTAATACTGCTATTGTTACTTCAGAAAAACTTTTAACTTTTAACTTTGCACTTTTCACTTAATCTAATACCTCCTTTAATTTATTTTGTTTGATGGCATTTTTTATCTCCCTGGCAATTCTTCTGCCGGTTGACATGGGTTCGCTGTAGAGTAAATAAGTATAAGGCGAGCCATCAATAAAACAGTTGGTCCCGGCCACAATTCTGGCGGAAATTTCAATGATATAAATTTCCTCGCTTGAGGTAATAATTGTTTCCAGACAAAACGGGCCAAACAACCCCTTGGACGGAATTAATTTTTGGGATGTTTCAATCACCCTTTCTGCCATTGAAACAGCTTCTGCCAGCATTGATTCCCTGACTGCCATGGGGATATTGGCCACCACTTCAAAAGTCGGCTCTATATCTATTCCCCGTTGGTTCTTGGCCGGAATTCTGCCAAGGGAGTCAACATTCGTTTCATACCTTTTATCAATACTCATTACCTCTACTTTTTTGGTTAAAGGAGAGTAGAAAAAGTGAAAATAAACCGGCACTCCAATCACATATTCCTGGACAATAAATCGCTCTTCACTGTAATTTTTTAATTTGTCATCAAATTCTTTTTGATTTTTGGCTGTAAAATAACCTTTGCCCCCGGAGGCGCCATATGATTTAACAATTACCGGCCGGTCAATTTTATCCCCTTTTCTAAATCTGTGAGGAACTTTAATACCTGATTTCTCCATCCACTCCCTTTGCATTTTCCTGTTTTCTTCCCAGTCCAAAACCTGTTTATTGCCAAAATACGCCACTTTCATTTTTTTATTTTCATCCATGCCCAAATAGGCCACAAAAGAGCCGTGAGGAATAATTATGCAATTTCTTTTCAAAAGATCTTTTTCCAGTTTGGGAAATTCTTCCCATGAGTTTATTTCCAAAATTTTGTCAATGAAATTTGAGTAAGATTTGTAAAGAGAAACTCTATCGGGAGTTGCCACAACCGCGGTTTCAAATCCCTCGTCTTTTGCCCCTTTGAGGATTTGCAGGGCCGAGTGAGAACCTAAAGTGACAATGGTATATTTTATAGTTCCCATAATTTATTATATAACAATAGACTACCAAATGTCAAAAACATGATACAATACCGTCATGGTTTCTGTCATTATTGGTTTACAGTGGGGTGATGAGGGCAAGGGCAAAATTGTGGATCTTTTGTCGTCACAGGCGGATTTTGTAGTCCGCTTTCACGGCGGAAATAATGCCGGACACACCATTGTGGTAAACAACAAAAAATACCCTTTGCATTTAATCCCTTCCGGCATATTAAATCCCAAAACAAAATGCGTCATTGCCAATGGAGTTATTATAGACTTGGAGGTTTTAACAGAGGAAATAAAAATGTTTGATGTAAAAGGGAGACTTTTTATTTCCGACAGATGTCATTTAATACTTCCCTATCATAAAGCGCTTGATCGAGCTTTGGAAAATACAAGAGGCAAGGACAAATTGGGTACTACTGCCCGAGGAAACGGCATCAGAATTTATGAACTAAAAAACTGGGATTTGTTTGTAGAAAAGTTTACTTTTCAAACTAATATCAAAAACAAAATTTTAAAAGCTTTGGGCGCTGAAGAAATAAATGTCAAAAAAGCATTAGAAAAAATAGCGGATTTAAGAAAAATTATTTTGCCATATGTTGCGGATACTTATGCTTTATTGCAAAACGCTATTTCTGAAAACAAGAAAATTCTAATGGAGGGAGCCCAGGCAGTAATGCTTGACAACGATTTTTCACCTTATCCATTTTCTACAGCATCAAATACCATTCCCGGAGCAGTTAATACCGGAGCAGGAATACCCATACAAAAAATTGAAGATATCCTAGGAGTTGTAAAAGCTTATACTTCCCGTGTCGGTGCAGGGCCGCTGCCAACGGAAATCCATGGGGATTTGGAAGATCAAATCAGAGAAAAAGGCAAGGAGTATGGCACAACCACAGGCAGACCAAGAAGAATTGGCTGGCTGGATTTGGAAGCTACTAAATTTGCCTGTCAGGTTAGTGGAGTTACGGATTTGGTAATTACCAAAATTAAATTAAACGGCGAATCCATTTCTTACTCAAGTTGCGGTTATCAGGAACTGGCTAAATTAACGCCTGTTTACAAAGAATTTACGGGGTGGAAAGAAGACATAAGTCAAATGAAAAAATTCCACGATCTTCCCCAAACTTGCCAGGAATATCTACACTTCATAAAAAAATTCTTGAGTCTTAAAATCTCTCTTATCTCCACCGGCCCCCAAAGAGAAGAATATATAAAGTTATAATTATATGCTCGGTAAAATTATAGGCCTTGTTAATTTCTTTTTCGCTCTATCGTATTTTGTCATTCTCTTGGGAAGTATTTTTATGCTTTATGGAGGCGGACTACTGTTTAATCTACTAAAAATTCTTTTGCCTACTATTATATCAATAATAAATATTTGGCTAGGAATTAAATTGTTCAGACTGGAGGCAAAAAATAGCCGGATAATTCTCCTTGCAATTTTGTGGATGTTACTTTCCGCAATAACTATTTATGGCTATTTGTATTTTGTGGATAACTTTGTAGATTAATTATTCCCATTAAGTTGTAATGCTGCTTATAATTTTTTGTAGTTGTTTATGCATAATATTTGATGCCACCACATCCCAGATTTTACCTGTTCTAATTAAATACCCTCCGTATTTTCCTTTAGCTAACGTAACAACATCAAAACAACTTCCTGAATTTCTTAAATTTCTAACATTCAAAACAATTTCTGCAACTACCTGACATTCTTTTCTGGTAAAATCAGGATTTTCCTGATGTCCGTCAATTTGATATGCAACTAAAGTAGAAAGTAAACCTGTTTCTTTTGTGACTGATAATTTTTCACCGTTACAAAAAGCTCCCTGTCCTTTTTCAGCAATACAAATTTCTTTAAAAAAGGGTAAGGCTATTCCTCCGGCTATTGGAGTAGAACCTTTTAACAAGCCAATCATGATTCCATAATTAGGTATACCTTGGGCAAAATTACTGGTTCCGTCTATTGGATCAATTACCCAAGTAAATTCAGAGTTTTTATTTATTACTCCAGATTCTTCATCAATAATATTATGTTCCGGGAACTCTTTTTGAATTAAAGCAATTAAAGTTTTCCCAACCTGTACATCAGTTTCCGTTAAAACCTGATTGTTGTCTTCGCTTTTGGTGACTCCGGAAACTTTCCCAAAGTTAGCGCTGGCAATTTGTGAAGCTTTTTGTAAAGCTTGCTCTATAAACTTCTGATACATTACTAATTTGAGTATAGCACTATTCCCATTCCATAGTGGCAGGGGGTTTGGTGGTGATGTCATAGACTACCCGCGAGATACCCGGCACTTCGTTAACAATGCGGGATGAAATCCGCTGCAGCAGATCATAGGGCAGTTTTGACCAGACAGTGGTCATCACATCTTTTGATTCAATTACCCTGACTGCCACCACTTCCAGATGGGCCCTTTCATCTCCTTTAACTGCCGTAGATTTGGTATTTGTTAACACCGCAAAACTCATATAAACTTTATCTAAGAATCCTGCTTTTTTAATTTCCTCCATTACAATGCTATCTGCCTGCTGCTGTCTTTCCAGCCGCTCTTTGGTAACCTCCCCGATAATTCTGATGGCTTGGCCCGGCCCCGGGAAAACTTGTTTGTAAATTACATCTTTGCGCAACCCCAGTTTTTCTCCAATTTCCCTTACTTCATCTTTGTAAAATTCCCGAAGAGGTTCCAAAAGCTCCAACGCCATCTCATCAGGCAATCCCCCCACATTATGATGAGATTTAATTTTGTCCGCTTTTTTGGTGCCTTTGCTTTCAATCACATCGGAATAAATTGTCCCCTGTGCCAGGAATTTTACTCCTTTAATTTTACGGGCCTCCTTTTCAAACAGTTTAATGTAAAGCCTGCCAATAGCTTTTCTTTTTTCTTCCGGATCTGTTAAACCTTTAAGGGTATCCAAAAATTCTTCTTGGGCTTCAACTATGACGAGCTTTGGAAAAATCCGGCGAACTTCCTCTTTAGTCCCCTGTCTCATCAGACCGCTTTCAATGTAAATCGGGTAAAGATTTTTACCAATGGCTTTTCCAATCAGAGCTGCCGTAACAGATGAATCAACCCCGCCGGAAACCGCGCAGATAACTTTTTCCTCACCCACTTTTTGTTTGATCTTGTTGATAATATCCTTAATATCAATGGCTTGGGCAATAAATTTTATTCCACAAATATTTTGGGCAAAGTTTTTTAGTATTTCCACACCAAAAACAGTATGGTCAACTTCCGGGTGAAACTGCACCCCGAATATTTTTTGGTCTAAATTTGCTACAGCCGCTGCCCTGACATCTTCAGTGCTTCCGAGGTACATAAAGTCTTGGGGTACAGTTACCACGCTGTCGCCATGACTTACCCAAACAATAGAATTATTTTCAACTCCTTGGAGAAGACTATTTTCATTTATTATGGAAAGGTTGGCAGGCCCGTATTCTTTATGACCCTTTATTACTTTTCCTCCCAAAAGATGGGCTGTCAGCTGCCAGCCATAACAAATTCCCAAAATGGGGAACCCTAAAGAAAAGATTTTTTTATCAATAGTCGGCGCGCCTTCGCTATAAACAGAAGCCGGACCGCCGGATAAAATTATGCCTTTTGGTTTTTCTGTTTTTATTTGCGAAAGAATATCTTCCGGCTGGATAATTTTGATTTTTACTCCGTGTTCCCGTAATCTTCTGCCAATCAAATGACAAGTTTGTGATCCAAAATCTATAATTATTATCATAATTTTCTGATCATTTCTTCAAAGAAATTAACACCATGAGGTTTACTTATTTTATCACGTCTCCAATTTGCAAACTGTGTTTCATCAACAAATTTTTCCGGATGGGGCATCAGGCCAATGACCCGGCCGGTTGGGTCTGTAACTCCGGCAATATCATTAAGAGATCCATTGGGATTATCAATATAGCGAAAAATAACAAGCCCGGATTGTTCGATTGCTGCTATTGTTTCCTTGTTAGCAAAAAACTTGCCTTCGCCGTGATTAACTGACATCCAAAAAATTTGCTCGCTTTTTTCGCTTTTTACTCTAATCCATCGGCATTCAAAATGCCCGCTGTCATTAGGGGCTAAAGTGGCATCCATTTTGCCAATATTACCAAAGGGAAGAAGCCCTGTTCTTATTAGTACTTGAAAGCCATTGCAAATCCCAATAATTAATCCTCCCTTTTTGTGAAACTTCAGCAGCTCTTCTTTGAAAAAACTAATTAGTTCCACTGCCCAAATTTTGCCGGAGGCAATGTCGTCTCCATAAGCAAATCCTCCGGGCAAAGCCAAAATTTGATAATCCTGCATGCTTTTGCTTTTGTCTCTTAACTGGTTCACATTAACATATTCACACTTTCCGCCAGCCTTTTCAAATGCATAAAAAAGCTCCACATCACAATTAGTCCCATCCGCTCTCAAAATACAAACTTTTGGTTTCATGAAAAAATTTCCTCCATTGGTTTTTTCCAGGCTTTGGCAAGTTGGGCAACTGAAACTTCAAAAAGTTTTTCTACTTTAATATTATTTTGTTTTTGTGTTTTTCCTAAAATAACATAAGGAACATTGGCAAATAATCTTTTGGCTGCTGTCTCATTTTCTACCTCGACAAGAAATGTCCCCGCTGTTTCATTAAATAGAGATATTTGTTTTATTACTGCTCCCATTCCTCCCCCCAGACACATTTCAAAAAGAGCTGTTATCAAGCCCCCTTCGGAAATATCATGACATGATAAAACCTGACCGGTTTGAATAGCTTGATAAATGGTGTCAAGGACTTTAGGTAAAATCTTTAAATCCTGCTTGCCAACTAAAACAATGGTTGACCCGATTTTTTTAAAATCCGAAGAAACGGTTTTCTTAACATCGGGAATTTTGCCAAAAACAGACATAATCAGAACCGGCGGAATTTTAATGACCACTCCATCAGACCCGCGATAAGTTGACGACAAACTGTCTTTGCCGGAAATAACCGGAATTTTAAGAACTTTCATAAAATCAACTACGGCATCCACAGATTGATCCAAAGACCATAAACTTTCTTCATCCGGAAAAGGCCAGACATAATTATTAATCAACGATGCTTCTTTGTAATCTCCCCCCACAGCCGCATAATTTGATATTGCTTCAGTAGCTGCCCAAATGCTGCCCCAGTAAGGATCTATATTATTTAAGGCCGGATTTAATCCGTGGGATACAATCATGCCGTAAGGTTTATTAAGAAGCGGACGGATAACAACAGCATCATTTGGCCCGTCCATTGCCACACCGGTAAAAGGCGGCAGAACAGAAGTCCCCTGAACCGTATGATCATACATCCTCACAATCGGCTCTTTGGAACAAACATCTCCGCTCTCAAGAACTTTTTCAATAGCCCTAATCCATTCTTTTTGCGATAAAAGAGATCCTTCGACTCGCTTCGCTCGCTCAGGATGACTTTTGGGTTTTGTTGTTTTTAGCAATTTTTTTGGTAAACCGTGGTGTAGAAATTGCATGTCCAAGTTACAGACGACGTCCTTCCCAAAAGTCACATTCAGTTTTCTGCTCCCGTCAAATTTACCCAAAACCGAAGCTTGCGTATTATATTTTTGGCAGATCTTAACAAACTTTTTTAAGGATTTTTTCTCGAGAACCACTATCATTCTCTCCTGTGATTCCGATACCCAAATTTCCCAGGGAGAAAGCCCCTGATATTTTAAGGGAGCTTTTTTCATATCCACCGAAACTCCCAATTCTTCCCCAATTTCTCCAATAGCAGATGAAAACCCTCCCCCGCCCACATCCTGCATGGCGCGGATTAAATTTTCATCGCGGGCTTCCAATAAAGCATCAAACATCCGCTTTTCTTCGATTGGGTTGCCAATTTGCACAGCAGTCGCATTAACTTCTTTTGTTCTCTCGCTCATCTCGCCTGATGAAAAAGTAGCTCCATGAATGCCATCCCGGCCGGTTTTTCCACCCACCACTACAATTAAATCTCCCTTTTTAGGTATTCCTTTTTTGGCATATTTTTTGGGCATTATTCCATAAGCGCCCACAAAAACAGTTGGTCTGGCCCGGAAATCCTCGTGGAAATGTATTGAGCCGTTATTAGTAGGAATACCCATCCTGTTGCCATAATCGCGAACTCCGGCCACTACCCTTTCCAAAAGATATTTTGGAGGAAGTGTCCCGGGTGGTAATTTTTCTGTTGGATAATCGGGCGGAGCAAAACAAAATACGTCCTGTGAAATAACATTTTTTGCTCCCTGACCGGTTCCGGCAATATCGCGAAACACCCCGCCCGAGCCGGTCATGGCCCCGCCGTAGGGTTCAATAGCAGATGGAGCATTATGGGTTTCGCCTTTGCCACAAATAGCAAAATCGTCATAAAAATCCATCACTCCGGAATTATCCACAAAAGCCGAGACAATATTTTTCTTGTGTTTCAAGGCCTCATTTTTAATTCTTGTTATCAACGGCTCTTTTTCTTCACCATCAACAACTATTTTTGACTTAAATGTTTTGTGTCCGGAGTGCTCGCTCCAGGTTTGAGCCAGAGTTTCCAGTTCGCAATCAGTTGGATCTTTCTTAATTTTTTGAAAATATTTTTGAATGACTTTCATTTCCTCAAGGCTTAAGAAAAGTTTATCCTGGGAAAGCGCCATCAATTCGTTATTAGTCAACTGGCGGAGGGGGATAATTTTAGTCTTGCCGGCAATCCCTTTAATAAGCAGTGTTTTTGGTTCTTTTTTAACAATATCTTCAATCAATGGATTAAAAACAGGCGCTTTGTTAAGATACTCTCTTGAAGAATCACAGGCTAAAAGTTTGATTCCCAAATCAGAGGCCGCTTTGATAATCGAGGCCACCTCGGGGTTCATTACCCCGGGTTTGTAGGCAATTTCAATCGCATTAGAAAAAATGGGTTTATTAATCGTATAATTTTGACTAATTTCTTCACACAGTAAATTCTCCGCCAGAATTTTGGCCTGTTTTTCGCTGATTCCTTCCAGCCGATAAACTTTTGTCCTATCTTTTTCATCATTATTTTTTACTCTGACAACTTGAATCATTTTTGTAGCCTTTCCAAATCCCTCCAGCCAATGTCTTTTCTATAATGCAAATTGTTTCCTTCAATATTAATTAACTTCATAGCCTTGTATGCTTTTTTTCTGGCCTCCGAAATATCTTTTCCTTCTGCCACCAGATGAAAAATCCGTCCGCCGCTTACAAAAAATCTCTTGCCTTTTCTTTTAATCCCAGCGCCAAAAATGGTAATTCCAGGCAATTTCATGGCCTTTGGTAATCCAAAAATTTCTTTTCCCTTAACTTTTAAATAATCATCAGGATATCCTCGCGAACACCCGGCAATACTTATTCTAATCTTTTTATCCAACTCAACTTTAAGTTTTTTCAATTTTCCTGATTGCACTGCTTCTACAATATCAAGGAAGTCTGTTTTTATTCCCGGTAAAATAACTTCCGCCTCCGGATCTCCCCAGCGGGCATTAAATTCAATAATTTTTACTCTTTTATTATTTATCATGCCTCCAAGATATAAAATACCGGCGTACGGCCGTCCTTCTTTGCGCATTCCTTTCATAAACGGTAGAAGAATTTCTGTTTCGATTATTCGAATAATTGAAACATCCACAGCGGTTGTGGGTGCCACGCAACCCATGCCTCCTGTGTTGGGTCCCCGGTCGCCGTCATAAACAGTTTTATGATCCTGCGCCCAGCTGACAATTTTATAATTTTCCCCGTCGCAGATGGCAAAAAGCGAAAACTCTTCACCTGTCATCGCTTCTTCTATCAAAAAAGTTTCTCCTGATTTTCCAAACCCTGACATTGATTCAATTGCTTCTATTGCCTGTTTTTTATTTTCCGCCCGTATCGCTCCTTTTCCTGCCGCCAGCCCGGAGGCTTTAACATACAGCACTTGCGCGGGGATAGCTTCGACATATCTTATGGCTTCTTTTTTATTGCTAAATGTCCTGAATTTAGGTATAGGCAACTGATATTTCTTCATAAAATTTCTTGCCCATTCCTTGTCCCACTCAATTTGTGAGGCTTTTTGGGTGGGGCCAAAAGCAGTTATTCCCAGTTTGTTAAACTTATCAGCGTATCCTGCGGCAATAATATCATCCTGGGCCACATCAACCAAATCTATTTTTTCTTTTTTACAAACATCAATAATTTTGTCAAAATCCCACATTCCCACATCCGGATAATTTTTAATTTTGGCTTGCCCTGAGCTTGTCGAAGGGTTAAAGTCCGTCAGT
>JACPEZ010000056.1 GCA_016183225.1 Candidatus Daviesbacteria bacterium | reverse complement strand
TTCGCCGCCGATAATTATGGGAGCATGAAAGGCATAAACTTTATCAACTACTTTGGCATCAATAAAGCTACCTAAAGTTTTTCCTCCTCCTTCTACCAACACAGAGATAATTTCTTTTTTGTAGAGAATTGATAACAGATCCTGGATATTTTTGGGATTAATACTTAAGCCAAGGACTATTTTTAAGGGATCTTTTTTTCCTTTTATTCTAACACCCAAATGGGGTTGATCTTTCAAAAAAGTGTTTTTACCTACTAAGACTGCCTGATACCTTGCCCGCAACGATCTTGCGTATTCTCTGGCTTTTTCATTGGTAATCCATTTGGAATCTCCAGTCCGGGTAGCAAGTTTCCCATCCAAAGAAGCAGCAAATTTGATAGCTATAAACGGTCTTTTCTTTTCATGAAAGGTAAAAAAAGCTTCATTTAATTTTCTCGCTTCCTTTTCCAGTACGCCAGCAGATATCTCTATACCCGCTTTACCATGGATTTTTGGGTTAGGATCCAGGCTGCAACAAATAACTTTTTTAATGCCGGCTTTAATAATTGCATCTATGCAGGGTGGAGTTTTGCCAAAATGGGAACAGGGTTGGAGATTGACATACATTGTAGCACCGCGAGGATTTTCCCGGCAGTTTTTCAAAGCTTCAATTTCGGCATGAGGAAAACCGAATTTTTTATGGTAGCCTTTGCCAATGATTTGGCCATTTTTAACAATCACTGCTCCGACCATGGGATTGGGACTTACCCGCCCCAGCCCTTTTTTGGCCAGTTTCAGTGTTTCTTTGAGGAATTTAAGATCCTGATTCATAAATCAGACCAGATCAAGTTGATGACCCAGTTTCCCCTTTTTGGTTTGAAGATATTTTCTGTTAATTTTATTGGGGGCAATTTCCAGCGGGATACGTTTGTTAACTCTAATACCATATTTTTCCAACTGATCTCTTTTTTGCGGATTGTTGGTTAATAAATTAATGTTAGAAATTTTGAGATTTTTTAATATCTTGGCTGCCGCAGAGTAATCTCTGGTATCTGTGGGTAACCCAAGAGCATGATTGGCATCAACAGTATCCATGCCCTGATCCTGTAATCTGTATGCCCGAATTTTATTGGCTAGACCCACACCTCTGCCTTCCTGGTTGAGATAAATGATTACACCCCGGCCTGCTTTTTGAATTTTTTTCATGCTTTCTTTAAGCTGGTCGCCGCAATCGCAGCGAAGAGAATAAAAACTGTCGCCTGTTAGGCAGCGGGAATGGATGCGCGTAAGAACCGGTTGGTGGTTTTTGATATCACCCATGATTAAGACGGCATTTGATTGATAGATTAAAATCTTAAAAGTGCCGTATTTGGTTGGTAGATTTGCTGATACCGGTTTCATATAGATAACATGGTTTTTAGCGCCAAAACTGCTCTTTTCGCATATGGTTTCAGACGAAGAGGAATTTGTCTGGGTAGTATTTCCGGTCCCAAGATTCCCATCCCTACAGGTTTGTCTGTTTCCATTTCCAGTCTGACGATAGCATTATGTACCACTAACCCCATGACCAGGCCATGTTTGGTATTTCCTTTTTCAATAATGCCTAGTATAACTGCCCCGTCAATATTTTTTGAGGTAAAAAGGCGCTTTAGTGCCAGAGGCACTTCGTAACATCCCGGCACCCAGACCTCTTTAACAACATCAAGACCTTGGTTTGAAGCTGTCTTGCGAACCTCTTTAACCATCTTGTCCATGCTCTCTTTGTGAAATTCAGTTGCCAGAATGGCAATATTTTTTGACATATTTGGCTAGAATATCAACCTCAATGTTGACATAACCCCCTTTCTTTAAAGTATGAAGATTAGTTTGAGTAAAGGTATGAGGGATAATCCCGACTGTGAAATAATTTTTCCCGGCTTTGATAACAGTTAAAGCAATGCCGTTGACGCTTACCGAGCCTTTATCAATCAAATATCGGGCAAGATTTGGTTTAAGTGCGACTTTCAAAGATTGGCTGGTAATTTGCTCTATTTTACCAATGCCGTCAATATGTCCCTGGACCAGATGGCCCGATAAAAATGATTGGGGGGTAACTGGAAGCTCCAAATTAACCAAATCTGCCTTGGTGATATTAGTTCGCCTGATCGTTTCCGGCATTAAATTAACTGCAAAATCTTGTGTGGTAATATTAACTACTGTCAAACATATTCCATTGACTGATATACTTGTTCCTTTTTTTAGTTTGGATAAAAACTTGCCTGTAGTAGAAATTGTTAAGGTCTGGTTTGTTTTGGTTATGACTTTGCCAAGATTAGTGATTATTCCTGTAAACATTCTTCCTTTCGAACGTACGAAATCAGAGATTTCTACGTTCTAGGAACGTTTAAATTCAAAGAATTTATTACGTTCCAATCCCGACTATACCCTTCGACTATGCTCAGGGTTAAACGGTCGCTGCCGGAGTTGCGCCGGCTCGTGTCTTTTTGGACTCGTGGAGTATTACCACCGATTTTGACTTTCACAAAATCCCCGAAAGAACAAATATAGTATACCACAAAAAAACCCGCGCACAAGCGGGTTTTCTTGAAAACCTACTTTTCAGTAAGCAAAATTATTTATATCAGAGGGATTTATTGCAGTCAAGTGGTACATACTATGTCATGGTAAAATAAGGATATGGTTGATGTGACTCTTGGTATAGCTTTTTTGGCATGACTGACTTCCTTTTTTGCCCCTTGTGTGACAGTTCTGGTACCGGCCTTTTTATCCCACATGGCCGGGGTCGGTTTATCTGACTTGAAAAGCGGTAAACAAAAAACTATTTTTCTAAATACTCTGTTTTTTATTCTTGGTT
>JACPEZ010000055.1 GCA_016183225.1 Candidatus Daviesbacteria bacterium | reverse complement strand
GTAAATGCTCCTTATTTTCTGGGAAAGGTCAGTATAGGAAAATTTGAATCCATAAATGTTTTAATTACAGTTTTGGGTGATGAACCACTCGTAGGACGAGGGGTTACAGATAGATTTAAAGTCATTTTTGATCACGGGAAGAAAGTAATCATAGAAGCATAATTTAATCATTGGAAAAACCAGGTGGTTAGAGTGAACTCCTTCCACCTGGCCTCCATTTAGTTTCCTTACATGGCAGGAGCAGGTTGCTGTCCCATGTCTCCCGAAGGAGCGCCCCCGGAGGGCATACAGGTACAACCCTGTTCATTTTGACCGCAAGTAGAGCATACGCCGTTTTGGGCGTTGCCTCCGCATTTAACGCAAGCTACCGCAGGTGCAGCCGGCTGTTCGCCGCCGACACCCTGATCAACCGGCGCTGCCGGAGGAGTTTGACCTCCCTGATTTTGATTCGGATCGTCTGGATTCATTGTGATGTCTCACCCCCTTTTTTTAAGTTTATCCCATACTATTGCGTCAGGTCAATACTTAAAGTTACAATGAAGTTATGTCCGGTAAATGGAAAATTGCACAGTCGCGCCGGAAACGCCAAAAAAAGATCAAACTGGCTCTTGTAACCGGGGCTGTGGTGGGCCTGCTATTTTTGGCCGGAGCACTTTTGAATTTAACAAAAACTCTAAACTCACCCTGGCAGCTTCAGGCGGAAAAAAATTATTTCTGGGACATTCGTTACAATATCAATGTGGCGGTCCGGGGAACAGGGATTTCTTTAATCAGTTTCAACCCCTTTGAAAAAACTGTCCTGGTGATTAAACTGCCGCCCCAAACCTATCTGGATGTGCCGGGAGGCTTTGGCAAATGGCAACTGCGGTCGGTTTATGATTTGGAAAAATCCGGCTTTGCCGGAGCGGATTTGCTGGAAAGAACACTGACCTCTTTTTTGGCAGCGCCGGTGGAAGGATTTATTCAGCTTAAAGAAGGTTCAGCGCCCACAGGAGAGGAATATGTTGCCCGGATCAGACAAAATCCTCTGAACATTGCTTTGGCTCTTAAAGATGTAAGCAGTGATCTGTCCCTTCTGGAGCTGGTCCGGCTTAATCTGGCGCTTTTTCAGGCCCGGTTTGACAAAGTTCGCTTGATTGATTTTGAATCTGCTGCGGCGCTTAATAAAATCAACCTGCCCGATCAGACGGAAGTTTTGATTGGCGATCCCGTCAGAGTGGATTCTGTTATTTCAGCTCTGGCAGATAAGCGAGTGATTGAAGAACACCAAACCGTGGCGGTTTTTAACGCAACAGAGCGGCCTTTAATTGCCCAAAAAGCAGCCAGGATCATTGCCAATTTGGGGGGTAATGTTATTCAGGTATCCAATTCTTCCCGGAAGCTTGAGACTACAGTGGTGTTTGGCCAGGAGTCTGAAACCTTAAAGAGATTGAAACAAATTTTCGGGTTTGGTATAATTGATCTTGATCCTGCCATACTGTCTTCCCGCGCGCAAATTAACGTGGTGCTGGGAGAAGATTTTGCCAAACAATATCAATGATTTTTTGGATTGTCCTTTTTGCGCTGGTTGTTTTGATTTCCTTTTTACTGGCTCTTCGCTCCATGGCTGATTTTGTCCATCAGCCGCCTGTTCGCTCTGTCTTATTTTTAATCCGTTTACCCCGGGGTTTAAACCTTGCAGTTTTGAACTCAATGCATGATTTAATGCGGCAAAAGGGGGCTGTTTTCAGCCTGGAAAGATTGATCAAGGGGAAAGAGTCTGCCCTGGTCATTTACGGCCCGCCGGAGATATTGAACAACTTTCGTGAAGCTTTAAATCTTTTGGAACTGGAAGATTATACCGGGGTTGACCCAAACCTGCTGCAGGCCTGGGAAATAGGAGCAAGAAAAGGACAGCCGGTTAAATCAATCAACAGTTTTTTTAAAGGTTTGCCTGCTTTTTCGGAAAACGAACAGCTCTGGTGGCAGCTTGTCTTAAAAGCCCAAAATTTAACAGGAGATGAGAGATTTTTTCAAGGGCAGATCAGGGTGGTAGCTTCATCAAGCCTGCCGCAGCTTAAAAATCCGGCCACGGACGATTTGACTAAAGTCCCCCGGCCTTTTACCAGAGAATCTATTATTGATTTTTACCAAGAGAGAAGTTTTCTGGAGAATAAACTCAATCCGATTTTAACTGCCGATGCGGTTTTGAAACTGATATCCCTTGTTTAAACTTCCGCTTCTTCCTGACCTTCTTCGTTCTCGTCTTCTGTCTCGTCATCAATACTGGTAATCATTTCCAGGTGGGGAGAGGAAGAACTTTCCAAAAAAGACGGCTGATTTTTAAATCTTTTACTGCGGAAAGTTTCACGGATCAGCAGAGCCAGACTGTTGACACGCACCGATTTGATAAAAAATTCATATTTATTGCCGCCTTTTAGCAGTCTCATCAGATGATGGCAGATATCATCCGGCAACACCCCCAAATATGAGCCTTCCGTATCCACAATGGTGATTTTTCTGTTTTTAACCGCCGCGTTAACCTGCATGCCGCAATAGGCCCGGGACAGTTTTTGCGGCTCGGCCACTTTTAACAGGCTGACAACTTTGCTTTTGCCCGGCTCCTGCAGGAACAGGGAAGAGGACAGTTTGGCGTGACCGTTGACAAGTTTGGGCTGGCCGTTTGATTTGAAGGTTTTAATGATCCTTAAATTTTTCGAAGCAATCGGATTGTACGGATCGTATTTTAGGGCCTCACAGTAATATTTTTTAGCCAGATTAAAACGCCCCAGTTCCATGTAGGCCCGGGCCAGCCGGGCCAGACCATCTACATTTTGCGGATCAAGTTTGATGATTTTTTTGTTTAGCTTGAGGGCATCGTCCCAGCGAGCCTCGAGGGCGGCGGTAATGGCCAGATGTTGGATATTTGATGAAGCTTGATCGTCCACTAAATATTTTAGTATAGACAGGTGTGTGCAGGTTGTCAATTTCTTTCGCCTAATTTTCGGGCTGCTATTTGTGTTAGAATGTTGTAAAGAACGAATTTTATGATCAGATTTAGCGGAGAACAATTAAATAGATTGTCGGAATTTACAGCTAACATGGGGTTAGTATTTTTTGCTACTGTGGTAACGCCGATCTTTTCATATCCTAGTAAAATCAACATATTTATGATAGTATTAGGTCTGATATTAATGTGCGGATCTTTAGTTATTAGTTTGCGTTTAACGAAAGGAATTAAGTCGTGAATCTTGACTGGTTACAAACTTTTTATATTGTGGGAGCACTGGTGCTTTTAGCCATAGCCATAGTTTCTTACCCCACCCTGAAAGAGCGGTCCAAAAGCAGAAAATAAAGAGGTTAATTTAAATTAGCCTGCCCAAACCTAACTTTCGGCTTTGGTGAAACATCCAAACAAAAAACCAGATAG
>JACPEZ010000013.1 GCA_016183225.1 Candidatus Daviesbacteria bacterium | reverse complement strand
TTTTTCCTGCGTTCTCTGTGGTTTGGCAGAAGCCGGGATAGAGGCGGGGGATTGTATATGGTTTTGGCAATTGCCGCAGCCATTTTGGCCCCAATTGCTGCTATGTTAATCCAGCTGGCAGTTTCCCGTCGCCGTGAACTTCTGGCCGATGCATCGGGAGTTTTACTGACCAGATATCCTGCTGGTTTGGCCAGTGCTTTGCAAAAAATTTCCAGCGACAGGCAACCTTTAAAAACAGCTCACACCGGCACAGCCCATTTGTTTATAGTCAACCCCTTAAAAGGGAAAGAAGCCGGAGCCTGGCTGGTAGGCCTTTTTAACACCCATCCTCCAATTGCCGCCCGCCTCAAAGCCCTGCATGAAATGGAAGGAAAAGTTTAGATACTTTTTAAGTACGGATTCGTGGAGGTCTTATCTCTCCAATGTGGTTTTTATGCATTTGCTGAACAAACTTCTGGTAGTCAAGGATACCAGATTTTGAAGCTAAAAATAGACATCTCATCATTTTAACCTCTAACGATGCACCTGTGGTGCTTTCCCCTGAAATAGCTTCAACACCTTCTGCTACAGCCTTGGCTCCAGTAGCATAAGGACTTTCGACTATCCCATCAAGCATTGGGCTTCCCAGAACCACAGGATATTCACACTCTCGTAGAAGTCTTAATACATCAATATGAGATAACTCATTCGGAAGCAATCCTTCATCTCTTACATTTCCGGCTCCGTACGTTATTAATAAAGTGGCTTGACATGTTGGGTCTAAAGAGTCATGTAACAATGCTTCGGAAGGGGTAGAGGGACTTAGTTTGGTTACTTTTATTCCTTCTTGGAACTCGGGATAAAATTCCAGCTCTGGACCCTTTACAATCCTACTATTTCTTCTTGGTGCTGTATCATACATTACAATACCATCAGCATTAAAACCACCATATTGATCCGAAGATCTTCCTGCCGCGAAAGCATTATAGTCTTTGTCTCTTACCTTATGAATAAATCTACCATCAAGTAAAAAAGCAAGTAAAAAAGCATTGAAGGCTTGGTGTACTCCGCTTAAGTCTTGAGTTGCAGCGGAAATTGCAAAATTTAGATTTGATTCAGCATCCGAGCCAAGTCTAAAAATTGGTGATTGGGCGCCCGTTGTTATCACAGGTCTTCCATTTATGCCTCCTGGTTCATCTTCAAAAAGGGTATGTAATCTATTAATTGCATGCCCTATTGTTGCCCAATGGGTCCAGCGCCCATTAGTTGAATCTATCGCACGGTCAACAACTTGAAACCACAAGGTATTAACTCTATCTTTTAGCCCTTTGATCTCTAAAGGTTTTAGTAATTGTTCTATATCGTCAGTAGGGACGAGATCACCCTTTTCATCCTGTTTCATACCCAAAGTCCCTCCATAATATAAAACCGCCACATTAGGAATGTCTCTTTTTAAATGAGCCAGTTGCCTTTGTAAACTTTCGGGTAGTTCATCATCCTTTTCGTATCTCCTAACAGTTTCTAGTTGTCCCTCAAAAGCATCACCTGGTTTAGGAGATCGAGCAAGAAATTCAGCTATACGTTCTGTATTCAACATAGAAAAAAATTATAACATAACTTGTGTTAGAAATCAAGTCTATGGGGTATTTGTGTGTTGATTAAATCTTTATACATCAAGTATAATCAAAACAGATGAAAATTGATGTTAAACATACTGCCGAACTGACTAATTTTAGGCTTAAATTAAAGGGAAAAACTGCTGTTTTTATAGATTGGGCTAATGTTTATGGCTGGAGAAAATCATTAAAACAAGAAGTTGACCCCCAAAAATTATACAAGTATTTAAAAAGCTACAAAGAAGTAAAATATATTCCCGTAAGTCTTGATTCGTCACATTTTAAGAATTTGGCTCAGGAAATAAAAAATTCTCTTACATCAATGAATAGGCTTGGAGCTCGGGATATAGAAAAAATTTTACAGCTTTTGAGTAGCAAAGTTCTTAGAAGAAAATGCGATTTTGATATGGAAATTTCGATTGATACTCACAAATCGATAACCGATGATTTTAAAACTTTTTTGTTTCTATCCGGAGATGGAGATTTCGCTCCTTTGTATAAATTTCTGATAAACTTGCATAAGCAGGTTATTGTGATTTTTGCTCACGGCCATATGGGTAAAGAGATTTATCAGATTAAAAAAGGAATTTTTACCAAAGCAATAGATATGCTGGGAGTAAATTTATTTGTCTAAAAAAATACCCCCCCGGTTTCCCGAGGGGCGTGATTGGATATATTATAAACTATGAAAATTGATGTTGTCAAGGTAGCAAAACTGGCTAATTTGCCTCTTTCCAAAGAAGAGGAGGAAAAATATGCCAAACAGCTTTCCCAAATTCTTGATTATATGGAAAAATTGAATCAAGCGGACACCCTTGGGGTGGAAGCGACATCCAGTGTTACGGGTTTATCAAATGTCATGCGGGAAGATGAAACAGAAGTATGTATTCCTATAAAAAAAGGGTTTTATGTTACAAAAGGAGTATTTCAAGATGAATGATTTGACACTAATAGAAGCTATCAGAGCCCTTCGAGAAAAAAAGTTTTCCAGCGTTGAAATAACAAAGGCATATCTAGACAGGATTAAAAAAATAAATCCTAAAATAAATGCTTATTTAACTGTTTGTGAGGATGAGGCTTTGAAAGCAGCAGAAAGAGCAGATAAACTTAGAGATTTACCTCTTTTGGGTGTACCTTTTTCCATGAAGGATATTTATTCTACCGAAGGAATAAGGACTACTGCAGGTTCCAAAGTGCTAGACAAGTATATTCCTCCTTACAATGCTACTGTTTATCAAAAATTAATTGATGCCGGAGCTGTACTTTTAGGCAAAACCAACTGTGATGCCTGGGGACACGGAGCCTCAACTGAAAATTCCGATTTTGGAGTGGTTAAAAACCCCTGGAATTTGGAATATGTGGCAGGGGGTTCATCCGGCGGCTCGGCAGCAGCGCTAGCCTCTGATATGACCATTTTTGAAATCGGAGAGGATACGGGTGGATCAATCAGGTTACCTTCTTCTTTTTGTTCTACTTTTGGATTGAAAGTAACATACGGACGGGTTTCCAGATACGGGGCTATTGCTTATGCTTCATCGCTTGACAGCATGGGACCGATGGGAAAATCAGTAGAAGATTTAAGTTTAATTTTGTCTGTGATTGCCGGAAAAGACGAAAGAGATGCTACCAGTTCTTATAATAAAGTACCAGACTATGCGGCTGGTTTAAAGAAAAGTATTAAAAATCTAAAAATTGGTTTACCTAGGGAATTTTATGGCAGCGGTTTAGATGGTGAAGTCAAAGACAAAATAGAAAAAGCTGTCAATGTTTTAGAAGGGCAGGGAGCGGAAATTGTTGATGTATCTATTCCTTCTACAGAATATGGCATAGCCACTTATTATATTATTGCTCCCAGTGAGACCAGTTCCAATTTGGCCAGATATGATGGAATTCGCTTTGGTAATGGTCGGGAAGTCTTTGGGGATGAGGCCAAAAGACGGATCATGCTCGGTACTTATGCCCTGTCAAGCGGATATTATGATGAGTATTATTTAAAAGCCCAAAAAGTCCGGACTTTGGTAAGAAAAGATTTTGAAAAAGCCTTTACAAAGTGTGATGTAATTCTGGCTCCTGTTTCGCCAACTCCTCCGTTTAAAATAGGAGAAAAAATCAATGACCCGCTGTCTATGTATCTGGTTGATGTTTATACTGTTTTAGTCAACCTTGCAGGGATTCCATCGCTTGCGTTGCCTTGCGGATTTTCTAAAACAGGTCTACCAATTGGCATGCAGATTATCGGGCCGCAATTTTCAGAAAGTTTAATTTTAAATGCAGGATATCAATACGAGAAAGCAACGAATTGGAGAAAGGAGAAACCCAAACTATGAATTATGAACCGGTGATTGGCATGGAAGTTCATGTTGAGTTAAATACCAAGTCTAAAATGTTTTGCAGGTGCTCCGGCGATTATTTTGGAAAGGAGCCAAATACTCATGTCTGTCCGGTATGTCTGGGGCTGCCCGGAGCTTTACCTGTACCAAATAAAAAAGCTTTGGAATATTAAAAAAGCTTTGGAATATTGCATGATGATTGGTTTGGCTTTAGGTTGCAAAATTAATGAAAAATCACTTTTTGAGAGAAAAAATTATTTTTATCCAGATCTTCCTAAGGGATATCAAATTAGCCAATATCGCTGGCCGCTTTGTGTTAATGGTTGGATTGAAGTTACTGGCAGAAAAATTCGAATCAATAGAGCTCACATGGAAGAAGATACTGGCAAACTGACACACAGAGGGAGTGAAACGCTGATTGATTTTAATAGAAGCGGAGTACCTTTGGTAGAAATAGTCACGGAACCGGATTTTCACTCTGTTGAGGAAGTTCGGGAATATGCCAAAGCGCTCCAGCAATTATTCAGGTATTTAGGGGTTTCTAATGCTGATATGGAACGGGGGGATATGCGTTTAGAGGCAAATGTATCCGTTCGCAAAATTTCAAAATCCAAATTACAAATTCCAAATTACAGAGTAGAGCTAAAAAATATTAACTCGTATAGGTTTATGAAGGCGGCTGTGGAATATGAAATTAAAAGACAAATTGACGAGCTGGAAGCCGGAAAGAAATTAACACAGGAAACCAGAGGCTGGAATGAGGACAAAAAGTGTACATATTTACAAAGGTCTAAAGAAGAGGCTCATGATTACCGCTATTTTCCCGAACCGGATATACCGGAATTAAGAATAGAAGAGTCAAGAGTCAAGAGTCTAGAGTCAAGCATTCCGGAATTGCCATGGGATAAATTAGCAAGACTTCAAAAGGAATATGGATTAACAAAACAGCAAGCGGAAATTCTGACTGAAACAAGAGAATTGGCTGATTTTTATGA
>JACPEZ010000054.1 GCA_016183225.1 Candidatus Daviesbacteria bacterium | reverse complement strand
TTCTTCGATACATTTAGGGTTAAATTTGAGAAAGATCATGGAGTAGTGGAGATTATTTCTGTTCGAAGTTGATTATTCACAAGCCCAAAAATTCTCCTGGGAAAAAATGGCTAAAACTGTTTTGAAAGTATTTACCGGATCACAAACCTAATCCGATCCCGGATCGGAATAATCGGAATGAAGTGAGGCTAAGAAATTAATTAATTTCCTGTCCCAAAGCTGCCAATACTATCCTAGCAGTTGTTACTGAATTCTCGGGATTAAGAGAGTACTTATATCGAAGATCTGAAAATAACATAGAAGGGTGTATTGATGGAGGCTCAATCGAAATATCGCCAGCTAAGTCGGTCGAAAGTTTTATCTCTCCACCTTTTATAACGCTCAAGCCTATCCTTCCAAAGATGAAACATTCTCTTACTTTGAATGACAAGCCTCTATCTAAATGAAACATTTGCTCTAAATTAGTTCCGGATTCACCTACAATCACCCAAACATCCTGCCCATCATGATCTCTAACAGGATAATCTATTTTGCCTCCAGAAGTAGCAAATTCCTCGGTACAAACCAATAATCTAGTTTCTCTATCCTGACCAATTCCTTCCACAAGTTCATGAGCTTTTCCAGTCTGCTTTAACCTTCCCCTTAAAAGTTCCCTAGCATTTTCGTATGTTTGCAGTTCAGTACTCATTTATTTTGAGCAAGTAAAATCATTTTATCAATTTTATTGGAAAAGTCAATTATTGTGTTTGCTTCTGGTTAAGTTTCCTCATATAATTAACTACATATGACTATTTTGCGCGACCGCATGGGAAAGGAGCTTTCAGGGGGAGAAGTTATGGGCAAAGCAGGCAACAGGATTTATAATTATCTGGCGGATTTTGGGCTTTTTTGGCTGCACCTTTTCTGCTACATTCCTTCCCACCACATCAGGCGATTTCTTTTAAGATTAGGGGGAGCAAAAATAGGGAAAGGATCATCTGTGCATATGGGTATAAGTTTTTTTTCTTTACGGAGCATTAGAATTGGCCAGGATTCAATTTTAGGCAGGAATATTTTTCTTGACGGAAGAGCCTTGATTGATATTGGAAATCATGTTGATATTGCATCTGATGTAATGATTTATAATTCGGAACATGATATTAATTCGGACGATTTCCGCGCGGCTACGGGTTCTGTTGAAATAGGGGATTTTTGTTTTATTGGGCCAAGGGCGATTATTTTACCGGGAGTTAAAATTGGCAAAGGCGCGGTAGTTGGAGCAGGAGCGGTCGTTACCAAAGATGTGGCAGAATTTACAGTAGTAGGGGGCGTGCCGGCAGAAGTAATAGGCGAAAGAAAATTGCAAAACCCTCATTATAAATTAGGCAGAGCAAGACTTTTTCAATGAAAAAAATCTTTTTAATTTTTTCTTTTTTGCTTTTAATTTATATGCTGTGGCCGGGACCATCGCGGATTTCCGATTTTAAGGCCTTGCCGGATTCTGACAAATCAACCCTGGAAGGAGATACCATTCAAGTTCCCGAGGTGAGCGCTTATTTTTCCAATAATTTCAGAGGTTTCACAGTCCCTTTTTATTTGGGTAATTATCAAAATTTAGTCAAACTCCCCTTCCCGCCACTCCGGCTAAATTATCCGCCCGAATATTCCTGGACAGCCATTAAAAAACATACCGATTCTACCTACCTGGAGGAGCTGGTCTATCCTTTGCGGGATTCATTGTATGTCAATGGTTTTGAACCGTTTGAGGAAAATGGAGAACCTAAATATTGGGGCGCCGTCAAATTTGAAATTGGTGCTAACATCTGGTTTACCAAAACTACCTTGCGTTTTTACCCATCCTTGGTTTGGGTAAGACTGGCGACCTGGTTTGGTATTATTTTGTCTATGGCTTTACTGTATCGGATGGGAAAGGTTATTCTTAAATGACAGTTAAACTGGAAAAATTTTTATTTTGGTTGATTATTTTTCTGTTTGCTTTTATTCCTTTATACCCAAAGTTTCCTCTGGTAAATGTAGCCGGAACTTTTGTGGCAGTGAGAGCAGAAGATCTTTTTATAGCCTTGGCATATATCACCTGGGCTTTCTACATGGTATTTTCCAAAAAAGTCACAGACTTTTTAAAAGACAAATTAAATCTGGCCATTTTGCTTTTTTTCTTCATCGGGTTAGTTTCCTGGTTTTCGGCTAATTTTTTAACGCATACAACACTCCCCGCCTTGAGTTTCCTGCATTGGGCAAGAAGAGTTGAATTTATGATGCTTTTACCGCTGGCAGCCACTGTTATTAAAACCAAAAAACAGCTTTTTATTAGTTTAGCGACGCTTGCGGCAGTAGTGTTTACGGTTAACATTTATGCTTTAGGGCAGCAGTATTTAAACTGGCCGGTGGTCATTATGATTTGGCGGTGTTTTTGGCTATGGCGCTGGTTTTAATTTCCGCTTTATTTTTTGCTGTCAATAAAAAAATAAAGATTTTCTCTTTGGGTTTGGGGGTTTTATCTTTGTGGGTTTTAATTATGACTGCGGCCAGGTTATCTTTTGTGGCCGCTGTCTTGGGGATCTTGACCGGGCTTCTTCTCGTCAAAAAATATAAATTTATTTTGCTGATGACTTTGTTTTTTACCCTGGTCCTCATTTATCCTTCCCAACTGCGTGACCGGTTGATCTCAACAGTCACCGTAAATTTGTTCGGACAAGGTCAAAGATATGAAGGACAAACCGAGGATCAAAAACTTCGAAGCAAGTTAAATATTCCCACATTGGCTATCAAAACCTCCAGCCAGTCAGCCGAAACATCCACCTTTGCCACCTCATCCGCTACTGCCAGCGATATTACTCCGGGAGAGCCCACCGATACTACCCAGCTTGGGGTATATCGCTCTTTTGCCATTCGACTTAATTTAGAATGGCCGGCCGCCATCAGAGCTTTTTTGAAAAATCCTTTTTTGGGAACCGGCTATTCTTCATTAGGTCTTGCCACCGATAATGATTTTTTACGGTCATTAGGGGAAGTGGGGATTTTGGGCAGCAGCGCTTTTATTTTGATTTTAATAGAAGCAACCAGGAGAGTATTTAAAAACTTGCAAACCAATGATAAATTTATCAAATATTTTTCTGCGGGCTCTCTGGCGCTGATTATGGCCTTTGTGGTTAATGCTTTATTTATCGACGTGTTTGAAGCCTCCAAAGTGGCATCTATATTTTGGATGCTGTTGGGAGCTAATTTGGCAACGAGGAATTTTAAATGAAATTCTTAAAAATTTTAAAAAATCAATATTTCTGGCTGGGATTAATTATTTTAACGGGCTTTCTCTTAAGGCTTTATAAGATAGATGCGCCGATTGCCGACTGGCATTCCTGGCGTCAGGCAGATACGGCCGCGGTGACCAGAAATTTTATTAAAGAAGGATTTAATCCTTTTTTGCCAAAATATGACGATTTCTCGGCCATGTCGGAAACTCCTTTGACCAACCATTTAAGATTGCGGTTTGTGGAATTTCCCGTTTATAACATGTTTGTTTACCCGCTATATCTCTGGTTTGGGGTAAACGAAACATACCACAGATTGGTGTCGGTTCTTTTTTCGCTGGGAAGCATTGCTTTTGTTTACCTCATTGCCAAAAGATATCTTTCGGTGGCGGTTTCTTTGCTTTCGGCATTTATATTTGCGGCGCTACCTTTTAATGTTTTCTTTTCCCGAACCACTTTGCCCGAACCCGCATTTTTATTTTTTGCTTTGGGCATGGTTTATTTTATGGACAAATGGATATGGGGATTTATTTTTATGGCCGTGGCATTTTTAATAAAACCATGGGCCATTTTTTTCTTTTTGCCGCTTCTTTATCTAATCTACATCAAAAGGCAAAAAAAATTGTGGATAAAATTTGTTTTATTTTCAATTGTTGCCATGCTGCCCTTTTTACTCTGGCGGCTTTGGATACTGCAAACTCCGGAAGGCATTCCGGCATCCAACTGGCTTTTCAATGGCGACGGCATCAGATTTCGGCCGGCTTTTTTCTGGTGGATTGTGCAGCAGAGATTGGGTGGTGAGATCTTGGGAGTTTCAGGGTTGGCGCTTTTCGTGATTGGTCTCCTGGTTAAATTAAAAAATCACTTTCTTCACATATGGGTTTTATCTCTCGTGATGTATCTGGTCATTGTGGCTACCGGCAACGTCAGACACAACTATTACCAACTGATTTTAACTCCGATTCTATCAATTTTTATGGCCCGGGGTTTTGTTTATCTTTTTACAGGCAACAGAGATTTTATCCCCAGGATTTTTACTATTTTCCTGGCAGTTTTTCTTTTGCCAATGTCTTTTTATTTTGGTTTTAAACAGGTTAAAGAATTTTATAAAATAAATAATCCTCCCATCATAGAAGCCGGTAAAAAGGCGGATCAACTTTTACCCAAAGAGGCCATAGTTTTGGCTCCCTATAACGGAGACAGCGCTTTTTTGTATCAAATCAATCGACCCGGATGGGCGACAGAGGTTTTACCTATTAAGGAGATGGTGGCGGATTTTGGTGTGACGCATTTCGTGTCCGTCACAAAAGATGACAAAACCGCCTGGGTCAGGGAGAATTTTACAGTTGTAACAGAAGAAGAAAATTTTCTGATTATAGACTTGCGAAAAACCAACAAACCGTGAAGATATTGATGCTTACACCATATCTGCCTTTTCCGCTTTTAACCGGCGGTCAAACCAGATCATATAACCTGATAAAAAGGTTATCCAGTTTAGGCCACGAGATAACTCTTTTTTCATTGGTAAAAAGCAATGACGAAAGAAAATATACCGGAGAACTGGAGAGATTTTGTAATAAAGTGGCGGTTTTTGACCGTCCGGAAAAACCGTGGACTGTTAAAAATGTGTTGAAAACAGGGTTTTCCTTTTATCCATTTTTAGTGATTAGAAATTGGGCCAAAGGTGAAAAAAGCGCCATAGAAGAAAAACTTAAAGAAGAGAAATTTGATTTAATCCATGCCGAAACTTTTTATGCGATGCCGCATATTCCCAAAACAAAAATCCCCATCCTTTTAGTGGAGCAAACCATAGAATATCTGGTTTACCGGCATTTTGCCAAGGAGTCACGTTTTTTCCCTTTAAAACCGCTGTTTTATTTTGATGTGGCCAAGATGAAATACTGGGAGCTTAAATACTGGCAGCAGGCAGCCAAAGTGGTGGCTATGTCTGATGAAGACCGGAAAATTATGTTGTCCGAGGTCTCGGGGCTTGACGTTGACATTGTGCCAAATGGAGTTGACAGCGAATATTTTAGCGCTCCGGTGGCAAAGCGCTCCCGGGAAAGCATTATTTTATATCTGGGCAATTTTACCTGGCTTCAAAACAGAGAGGCGGTTGATATTCTGGTGAGGAAGATCTGGCCAACAATAAAAAAATCGCTGGTTAATGCCAAACTTTGGATTATTGGAAAAAGCGCCAAAAGTTTCTTTCCGCATCTTTCCTCAAAAGATATTAGAGTGGAGGAAGTGAAAGATGTCAGAGCTATCTATCAGCAAGCTTCCCTGCTGGTGGCTCCCATTTACGGTGAAGGCGGGACCCGCTACAAAAATCTGGAAAGTTTTGCCTCGGCATTGCCGGTTGTCACAACCTCTATCGGCATCAGAGGAATTGAGGCCAAAGACGGGGAGCAAGTGGTCATCAGGGATTCCCCGGAGGAAATTGCCAAGGCAACAATAGAGCTGATTTTAAATCCCAAGCTTTCAAAAAAAATTGCTCAACGGGCCAGGAAACTGGTTAAGCTAAAATACGACTGGGATGTGATTGCGGAGAAATTGAGTAATATATATGAAAGCTTACAGGTATGAAAATAGCTATCGATGCCAGAATGTATCAGGAGGCGGGAGTTGGCCGCTATATCAGAAATTTAATTGAAAATTTAAAAAAAATTGATAAACAAAATAAATATATTCTTTTCTCGCCGGATATTAAATGGTATTCGATTAAAGAGCAAATTAAGTTACCCGGTTTACTTAAAAGTCTTAAACCGGATCTGGTGCATTTTCCCCATTTTAATGTACCCATATTTTACAAAGGAAAATTTGTGATAACAATTCATGATTTAATTCATCAGCATTTTAGTATGCAAAGAGCTACTACACACGGAACATTAATCTATAAAATTAAACAATTAGGATATAAAAAATTTTTTGAAAATGCAATAAAAAAAGCTGAAAGAATATTAGTTCCGTCAAATTTTGTCAAAAATCAGCTAATAAATGATTGGGAAATTAAAGGAAGTAAGATAGTAGTAACATATGAAGCAGTTGATGACAAAATACTTTCGATCGGAAATAATTTGTCATTGTCAAAAGAAAAATATATTTTTTATGTCGGTAATGCCCATCCGCATAAAAATGTGGAAGGATTAATTAAAGCTTTTTTAAAATTAAAAATAAATTTTCCAAAATTAAAATTAGTTTTAGCAGGACATGATCATTACTTTTGGCAAAGGATTAAAAAAGAATATCAAGATAAAGATATTATTTATAGAGGTTATGTTTCAGATGAGGAGTTAGTAACTCTATACAAAAATGCTGGATGTTTTGTTATGCCAAGTTTTGAAGAGGGATTTGGTATTCCTCTTTTGGAAGCCATGGCCTTGGGGTGTCCTGTGGTTTCTTCGAACGCCGGATCTTTACCGGAAATTGGAGGAGATGCTGCCATCTATTTTGATCCGCATTCTGAAAAAGATATAATTACGAAAATCTCGATGGTTTTAGATAATGAAAATTTACGAAAAGATTTAATTAAAAAAGGTCTGCAAAGATATAAAAAATTCAGCTGGAAAAAAATGGCCAAACAAACATTGGAGGTATATGAAAGTTGCTATAGTTCATGATGATTTGGTGCAGTGGGGAGGAGCGGAGAGGGTTTTGGAAGGACTCTTAGAGATTTATCCTGATGCGCCAATTTATACTTCTGTTTATGCCGAAAGTAATCAAGAATTAAAAAAAAGATTTGGTAATAAAAAAATCATCACTTCTTTTTTGCAAAAAATTCCCGGCTGGAGGGCACTATACAGAGCCCTCTTGCCTGTTTATCCGATTGCTTTTGAGCAGTTTGATTTTACGGAATTTGATTTAGTTATTTCCCATACCACCAGATTTGCAAAAAGTATAATTACCAAGCCCGGTACAACGCATGTCTGTTATTGTCATACCCCCCCGCGTTTTTTATGGCATTTTTCCGGACTTTCAAATTACGG
This sequence comes from Candidatus Daviesbacteria bacterium, assembly GCA_016183225.1. Taxonomy (GTDB): domain Bacteria; phylum Patescibacteriota; class Microgenomatia; order Daviesbacterales; family UBA10151; genus UBA9644. Next base: position 4,853 of record JACPEZ010000054.1, on the reverse strand, counting down.
ATTGGGGGAAATTTTAATGACAAACTTAAGATTATATGATCAGGTTTCCGCAAAAAGAGTGGACTTCTTTTTAGCCGGCTCCGAGAATGCCAGAAAAAGAATTAAAAGAGTTTATGGGGTGGATTCCAAAGTAGTTTATCCTTTTATAGATTTGGACAGATTTAAAAATGTAGAAACTTTTGACGGAGGGTATTATGTAGTGATGGGACGGCCTAATAAATATAAAAGATTTGATCTGGCACAAAAAGCCAGTTTGGATCTTAAAATGATCACAGGCGGTTTATCTGAAAGAATGTTAGTTAATATTTTGGCCGGTTGCAAAGCCCTGATTGTGCCGGGAGAGGAAGATTTTGGGTTAAGCTCTCTGGAAGCTCAAGCCCTGGGTAAACCCGTTATTGCTTACAAAAAGGGAGGCAGTTTGGAAACAGTCATAGATAAAAAAACGGGTATTTTTTTTGAAGAGAGTTTAGAGTCAGCTTTACTGCAACTTCATTCCCTAAAAATTAATCCCCAAAATTGCAAAGAAAATGCTGCCAAATTTAGCAAAGAAGTTTTTATAGAGTCTTTTAAGCAGGCAGTTGCCAGAGTAGTGTAAACTATTAAAGACATATGTTTTATGATTTTTCCAAGCGCTTGCTGGATATGACGGGTTCCGTATTGGGCTTGTTTTTTTTGTCCCCGCTTTTTATCATTGTGGCCATAGCCATAAAAATAGATTCCTCCGGTCCAGTATTTGCCGATATTCCCAAAAGAGTAGGCCGCAAGGGTAAGCTTTTTAGGATGTATAAGTTTAGATCAATGGTAGAGGGGGCCCAGGAAATATTAAATAATAATCCGGATCTATTAAAAAAATACAAACAGCACAGCTATAAATTGCCGATTGACGAAGATCCAAGAATTACCGGTATGGGCAAATTTATCAGAAAAACCTCAATTGACGAGCTGCCGCAGCTGATCAATATTTTAAAGGGCGAGATGAGTCTGGTGGGGCCGCGGGCATATTATCCTTTTGAGCTGGATGAGCAGCAGGTTAAACATCCTCATTCCCGCAAATATGTTAAGATAATTTTGTCAGGTAAACCGGGTTTAACCGGTCTTTGGCAGGTGTCCGGCCGCTCGGAAATTAATTTTGACCAGCGGGTTAAAATGGATGCCCGTTACATCCAAAAAAGATCAATCCTTTATGATTTATGGATTCTTCTTAAGACCATTCCGGCGGTTTTATCCGGCAGAGGAGCAGTTTAATGATGTTTGTTAACTTAAACAAAAAAAATAAAACCAGAAAAACTTTCAGAAGAGTTTGGGTTTTGTTGATGGTAATGATTATTGCTTTAGGTTTACCTTCGATTTTTATTTTCATAGGACTCAAGTCAACTATTTCTCACGGTAAGGCACTGGTGGCGGCCTATCAAGAGCAAAAGTTTGATAATCTGCGCAAAGAACTGGTTTCAACCAAGAATGGTTTGGAACAAACAAATATTGCCTTAAATTTTTTATTCTGGCTTCGGATACTGCCATTTATAGGAGGTTACTACGCTGATGCCAGGGGATTTGCCGGCGCGGGCGTGGAAGAGCTTAAAGCCTTGGAGAAAATTTTGATTAGTTTGGAGCCTGCCAAACTTGAACTGGGATTTGACGGTAATCAAAAAAGCGGTCCGGAAAGAGTGACCCAGGTTATCAGGATTTTGCAAAAATCCCTACCGCAACTTGATGAGGTGGAGACAAATTTTAAAAAAGCAAAAGAGCTGGTAGAAAATATTGATACGGGAAAATATCCCGGGATTTTAGATCTGGCTAAAAATTTTATTATCGGGGCGGCAGTAGCTGTTGATGAGGGTAGGGATGCGCTTATTGCCGCGCCTTTAGCGTTGGGTGACCCTGTGCCAAAAGAGTATTTATTGCTTTTTCAAAATGATAAAGAGATCCGCCCGACCGGCGGCTTTATTACGGCTTTTGCCACGTTAAAAATTAACAAAGGCCAGGTGGAAACGACTACCTCTGATGATATTTACAGACTGGATGAGCGGCTTCTGGCCACCTGTCAATCAAAAATCTGCCCTCTTACGCCCCCTGCCCCCATTGTTAAATACTTACCCGAGGTTTCGGGAAAACCGAGATCCGCCTGGAGTATGAGGGATTCCAATATTTCACCGGACCTGCCTACCTCTGCTTTGGAGTTTGAAAGAATATTTAAGCTGCTCGGGTCTGGTTTGCCTTTTGACGGGATCATTTATATTGATTCTCAAGTGGTGGAGGAGTTAATTGAGGTGACAGGGCCAATTGATGTATTTGGCACTACCTATTCAGGGGAAACTGATAAAAGATGCAATTGCCCCAATGTCATTTATGAGCTGGAGTCATATGCGGAGATTGCTGCCAAAGGCGAGCAGGACCGCAAAGCCGTCTTGGGGGTGTTGATGCAGCAGATTTTGGCTAAAGCCCTGGGAGCGGATGTGGAAAAATTGCCACAGCTCATTGAAACCATTGCCCGTTTGGCCAATCATAAACATATTATGTTTTATATGCATGATCAAAATACTCAAAGCGCGCTTTCAAAATTAAACTGGACTGGAGAAATTAAAGATTTTGAGGGGGACTACCTGCATATTAATGACAGCAATTTTGCCGGAGGGAAATCAAATCTTTATGTGGAACAAAAAGTAGTCCAGGAAATTACGGTAAAAAATAATCAAGTTATTAAAAAAATTACCATAGAATATAAAAATCCCCAGCCTTTTGGAGTGTGGTTAAACGGCATTAACAGAGATTACGTACGCTTTTACGTACCTAAGGGTTCAAAACTTATATCAGGTAAAGGGGCTGATGAGCCATTTAATACCATAGAAGATTTAGACAAAACGGTTTTTGAAACTTTTCTAACAATCCGCCCCCAAAACTCCCGTAAAATAGAACTGGAATATGAGATTCCCTATTTTCCTAAAGAAAAATATGAACTGCTAATTCAAAAACAACCCGGCGCCAAAGATTTTGAATATGTAATAAAATTAAACGGCTCCACCAAAGCCGATTTCAAGTTAGATCAGGATAAACAATTCAAATTTGATTTATAATAAGCTTCATGTTGGGGTTTAAGACAGAAGGGATAATTTTAAAGAGGAGGAATTTTGGGGAGGCGGATAGAATCCTTACGGTTTTTTCGCTCCATAGAGGCAAAATTACTGTTTTGGCTAAAGGAGTAAGAAGAATTACCTCACGTCGGGCCGGCAATGTGGAACTTTTAAATAGGGTAGTAATGTATCTTCATCCGGGCAAGAATTTTTTGATTTTAACAGAGGCAACATCACATGATACTTTTTCAAAACTAAAAGAAGATTTAACTTTATCAACTTATGCCTTTCATATTCTGGAACTTGTTGATAAGCTCACTGCTGAAAACCAGGAAAATCGCGATTTATATTTTCATCTGGTGGAAGTTTTGCAAAGATTAGTTAGAAATCCCAGACAAATTTTAATAAGGGCATTTGAAGCAAAAATTTTATCCAATCTTGGTTTCGTCAATTTTTACCAGGGTGTGAACGCACCACACCCTGGAGGTGTGCAGAAGCTGCTTAGATCCTGGGATGAGATTGAAAAATTAAAAATAGATCAAAAACAGGCTCTGGAACTGGAGCAATTTTTAAGGTACACTCTAGAAAGAGTCATAGAAGGTAATTTAAAAAGCAGAAAGTTTCTAAAATGGATAAAATAGTGGCACTTTGCAAAAGAAGAGGATTTATTTTTCCCGGTTCGGAAATTTATGGGGGTTTGGCCAATTCCTGGGACTATGGTCCTTTGGGGGTGGAACTTAAAAACAATATCAAGCAAGCCTGGTGGAAAAGATTTGTACACGACCGGGAAGATGTGGTGGGGATAGATGCTTCTTTAATCATGAACCCAAAAGTTTGGGAAGCTTCGGGGCATGTAGCCAATTTTCAGGATCCCTTAATTGAATGCAAAAAGTGTCACGAGAGATTTAGAGCGGATCATGTTAAAGATAGCATCTGTCCTTCTTGTGGGACTAAAGGCTCATTTACCAAAGAGCAAATGTTTAATTTAATGTTTAAAACTTATTTTGGCCCGGCCGAAAGTACATCCAATATTGCCTATTTCCGGCCGGAAACAGCCCAGGCCATGTTTGTGGATTTTAAAAACGTTTTAGACAGCACGCGAATAAAACTTCCTTTTGGCATTGCCCAGGCGGGTAAAGCTTTTAGAAATGAAATCACCCCCGGAAATTTTATTTTTAGAACCCGGGAATTTGAGCAAATGGAAATTGAATATTTTATCAAGCCCCCCAAACAAGATACAGAGTGGCAAAAATACTTTGAGCAGTGGAGAAAAGAAATGATCAATTGGATCAAGGATGATTTGGGAGTAGATATTAAAAAAGTTCATGAACATGAAATTCCACCGGAAGAACGGGCTCATTATTCCAAAAAAACCATTGATTTTGAATATGATTTTCCATTTGGAACAAGCGAACTGTACGGCTTGGCTTACAGGACTGATTTTGATCTGAAAAACCACGAAAAATTTTCAGGACAGAATTTAAAATATAGGGATCCGGAAACAGGTGAGGAATTTATACCCCATGTGATTGAGCCAACCTGGGGAGTCGATCGCTCGGTTCTTACTGTGTTAATTGATGCTTACCATGAGGATGACAAAAGAGTGGTCTTAAAATTAAAACCCGCGCTTGCTCCTTACAGAGTGGCTGTATTTCCGTTACTTGGTAACAAACCCGATCTGGTGAAACTGGCCAGAGATATTTTTGAGGATTTAAAAAAAGATCTGATGGTGGCCTGGGATGATCGGGGCAATATTGGAGGAAGATATGCCAGTCAGGATGAAAT